>LUQU01000007.1 GCA_001628005.1 SAR86 cluster bacterium REDSEA-S09_B4 | reverse complement strand
AAAGGTATCAGGTGGGTCACTCTTGCTATTATCATCAGACATAAACCTATAAGTTCAATCCAAAGTAACTTGGTGATCGTTCATCAAAAAATTTTTTGATGAAATATGGTCAAGCCTATCGAGCAATTAGTACGGGTTAGCTCAACGCCTTGCAGCGCTTACACACCCCGCCTATCAACGTCCTAGTCTTGAACGGCTCTTTAAGGACCCGAAGGTCCAGGGAAATCTAGTCTTGAAGGAGGCTTCTCGCTTATATACTTTCAGCGATTATCCTTTCCGAACATAGCTACCGGGCAATGCCACGGGCGTGACAACCCGAACACCAGGGGTTCGTTCACTCCGGTCCTCTCGTACTAGGAGCGACTCTTCTCAAATTTCCAACGCGCACGGCAGATAGGGACCGAACTGTCTCACGACGTTCTAAACCCAGCTCGCGTACCACTTTAAATGGCGAACAGCCATACCCTTGGGACCTGCTCCAGCCCCAGGATGTGATGAGCCGACATCGAGGTGCCAAACACCCCCGTCGATGTGAACTCTTGGGGGGTATAAGCCTGTTATCCCCGGCGTACCTTTTATTCGTATCTGCTCGACATGTCTGTCTCGCAGTTAAGCAACCTTATGCCATTGCACTCATTGCACGATGTCCGACCGTGCTGAGGTTACCTTCGCACTCCTCCGTTACTCTTTGGGAGGAGACCGCCCCAGTCAAACTACCCACCACACACTGTCCTCGATCCGGATAACGGATCCAAGTTAGAACTCCAAAGTTATAAGGGTGGTATTTCAAGGATGACTCCACGTAAGCTGGCGCCTACGCTTCAAAGTCTCCCACCTATCCTACACAAATAAATTCAAAGTCCAGTGTGAAGCTATAGTAAAGGTGCACGGGGTCTATCCGTCTAGCCGCGCGTATACGGCATCTTCACCGCAAATTCAATTTCACTGAGTCTCTGGTGGAGACAGCGTGGCCATCGTTACGCCATTCGTGCAGGTCGGAACTTACCCGACAAGGAATTTCGCTACCTTAGGACCGTTATAGTTACGGCCGCCGTTCACCGGGGCTGTCCACTTTCGTGTTAGCAGAGTGCTGTGTTTTTAGTAAACAGTCGCAGCCACCTGGTATCTTCGACCCTCTTCGGCTCTGAGAGCAAGTCTCTTCACCTAATGAGGGCGTACCTTCTCCCGAAGTTACGGTACCATTTTGCCTAGTTCCTTCACCAGAGTTCTCTCAAGCGCCTTGGTATTCTCTACCCACCCACCTGTGTCGGTTTACGGTACGATTCCTTGCTACCTGAAGCTTAGAAGTTTTTCCTGGAAGCATGGCATCGACCACTTGGTATTTCTAAAAGAAATATTCGTCATCAGTTCTCGGTCTTAGAATTCCGGATTTACCTAGAATTCCAACCTACAACCTTAAACAAGGATATCCATCACCTTGCTGGCCTAGCCTTCTCCGTCACTCCATCGCAGTAACAAGAAGTATAGGAATATTAACCTATTTCCCATCGACTACGGCTTTCGCCCTCGCCTTAGGGGTCGACTCACCCTGTCCCGATTAACGTTGGACAGGAAACCTTGGGTTTTCGGCGGAGAGGTTTTTCACCTCTCTTATCGTTACTCATGTCAGCATTCTCACTTCTGATACCTCCAGCAAACCTTACAATTTGCCTTCAACGGCTTACAGAACGCTCCCCTACCATAATAGACCGGCCGTAACCGGTAAATTATCCGCAGCTTCGGTTTGTGATTTAGCCCCGTTAAATCTTCCGCGCAGGCCGACTCGACTAGTGAGCTGTTACGCTTTCTTTAAAGGATGGCTGCTTCTAAGCCAACCTCCTAGCTGTTTAAGCCTTCCTACATCGTTTCCCACTTAATCACAATTTGGGACCTTAGCTGGCGGTCTGGGTTGTTTCCCTCTCGACTACGGACGTTAGCACCCGCAGTCTGTCTCCCTTGCTGTACTTGTTGGTATTCGGAGTTTGCATCGGTTTGGTAAGTCGGGATGACCCCCTAGCCGAAACAGTGCTCTACCCCCAACAGTAATACAAGAGGCTCTACCTAAATAGATTTCGGGGAGAACGAGATATCTCCGAACTTGATTAGCCTTTCACTCCGATCCACAGCTCATCCCCCCATTTTTCAACATAGGTGGGTTCGGGCCTCCAGTAAGTGTTACCTCACCTTCACCCTGGCCATGGATAGATCGTCCGGTTTCGCGTCTATTACCTGAGACTAAGTCGCCCTATTAAGACTCGGTTTCCCTGCGCCTTCCTCATAAAGTTAAGCTTGCCACAGAAAATAACTCGCTGACCCATTATACAAAAGGTACGCCGTCACTCTTTAAACCGCGAACGGCTTAAAAAGCTCCGACAGCTTGTACGCAAACGGTTTCAGGTTCTATTTCACTCCCCTCTCCGGGGTACTTTTCGCCTTTCCCTCACGGTACTGGTTCACTATCGGTCAGCTAGGAGTATTTAGCCTTGGAGGATGGTCCCCCCATATTCAGTCAAGATTTCTCGTGTCCCGACCTACTCGATTTCACTTATATTTAGTTTTCGTGTACAGGGTTATCACCTTCTACGACAGACCTTTCCAGGTCATTCCACTAACCAAATAAAAGCTTAAGGGCTGTTCCGCTTTCGCTCGCCGCTACTCACAGAATCTCAATTGATTTCTTTTCCTGCGGTTACTAAGATGTTTCAATTCTCCGCGTTTGCCTCTATATCCTATGAATTCAGATAAAGATACCTAGGTTGTCCTAGGTGGGTTTTCCCATTCGGAAATCTTCGGATCAAAGCCTGTTTACCGGCTCCCCGAAGCTTATCGCAAGTTACTACGTCCTTCATCGCCTCTAGCTGCCAAGGCATCCACCGTATGCGCTTAATTACTTGACCATATTACATCAAACAACTTAATGATTAATGCTCTTCAAGTATATCTATATTACATAACGCCAAAATTACTTTGCAGTATGTACACCAAACTTATGTTCTAAAACATGACGGGTTTGGTGACATTTGCACACCATTCATATCTAGATCTAAAAAAGATAAAGACACTATGATGTGACTTGATTGAACTTATAAAAATGTTAAAGAACTCTCCGTAATCTCATCTCAGTAAAGAAATGATTTGGGTAAAACAAATAATTCATGTGAACGCCTATCCTAAACGATTATTTTTTAAGGAGGTGATCCAGCCCCAGGTTCCCCTAGGGCTACCTTGTTACGACTTCGTCCCAGTTGTGAATCACACCGTGGTGACCGTTCTCCCGAAGGTTAAACAAACCACTTCTGGTGCAACCCACTTCCATGACGTGACGGGCGGTGTGTACAAGGCCCGAGAACGTATTCACCGCGACATTCTGATTCGCGATTACTAGCGATTCCGACTTCATGGAGTCGAGTTGCAGACTCCAATCCGGACTAAGAATGGTTTTAAGGGTTTGGCTCCAGCTCACGCTTTGGCAACCCTCTGTACCACCCATTGTAGCACGTGTGTAGCCCTACCCATAAGGGCCATGATGACTTGACCTCGTCCCCGCCTTCCTCCGGTTTATGACCGGCAGTCTCCTTATAGTTCCCGCCATTATGCGCTGGCAAATAAGGATAGGGGTTGCGCTCGTTACTGGACTTAACCATACATCTCACGACACGAGCTGACGACAGCCATGCAACACCTGTCACAGCGTTCCCGAAGGCACATTCCTATCTCTAAGAACTTCGCTGGATTTCAAGGGTAGGTAAGGTTTTTCGCGTTGCATCGAATTAAACCACATGCTCCACCGCTTGTGCGGGCCCCCGTCAATTCATTTGAGTTTTAGCCTTGCGGCCGTAGTCCCCAGGCGGAGAACTTAATGCGTTAGCTGCGCCACCGAAGAGTTAATTCCCTCCAACGGCTAGTTCTCATCGTTTACGGCGTGGACTACCAGGGTATCTAATCCTGTTTGCTACCCACGCTTTCGCACCTTAGCGTCAGTGACGAGCCAGAGAGCTGCCTTCGCCATCGGTATTCCTTCTGATATCTACGCATTTCACCGCTACACCAGAAATTCTACTCTCCTCTCTCGTACTCTAGCTAAGTAGTTTTGAATGCAGTTCCCAGGTTGAGCCCGGGGCTTTCACATCCAACTTACTTAACCGCCTACGCGCGCTTTACGCCCAGTAATTCCGATTAACGCTTGTACCCTCCGTATTACCGCGGCTGCTGGCACGGAGTTAGCCGGTACTTATTCTGCAACTAATGTCAAAAAAACAAGGTATTAACTTATTTTTCTTCTTCACTGCTTAAAGTGCTTTACAACCCTAAGGCCTTCTTCACACACGCGGTATGGCTGGATCAGGGTTTCCCCCATTGTCCAATATTCTTAACTGCTGCCGTCCGTAGACGTCTGGGCCGTGTCTCAGTCCCAATGTGGCTGATCGTCCTCTCAGACCAGCTAAAGATCGTAGCCTTGGTAGGCCTTTACCCTACCAACAAGCTAATCTTACGCAGGCTCATCCAATAGTGAGAGCATCAAAGATGCCCCCTTTCCCCCTAAGGGCGTATGCGGTATTAATCCGAGTTTCCTCGGGCTATCCCCCGCTACTGGGTAGATTCCTACGCGTTACTCACCCGTTCGCCGCTCGTCAGCACGAGATTCAGCAAGCTGAATCAAAATGTCTGTTACCGCTCGACTTGCATGTTTAAAACCTACCGCCAGCGTTCAATCTGAGCCATGATCAAACTCTTCAATTAAATTGAAGTATGTGTCTTTAAGACACAAAAAAAACCAGAAAATAAAAAACTTAAACTAGTCAAGAAATATTAACTGGTTGGTAAGTGCGCCTAAAACAGGCGCCCACACGAATTACTTGTTTTAATAATTTTAAAGAACTCCCCTTTATCACCTAAAGGGAGCCGCAGTATACATCAAATAAGCCTTATTTAAAGCTATTTTTTGGCTATCTTGATCTTAGAAAACTTTCTCTTTCCAACCTGGTATAAAAGAGAAGAATTTAGATTAATTTCATGCTTTGAGTCTAATATTTTTTCTCCTTCAATTCTAACCGCACCCTGTTTAATTAACCTTAATGCCTCTGAGGTACTAGGTACCATTTTGGCTTCTTTAAGCACTTTGGCTAAAGTTATAGATTTTTCTTCAAAATTAACTGTAATTTCTTTTATATCAGACGGATTATTTCCCTTTTGGAATCTAGACTGAAACTCTTCTTTAGCACTGTTTCCTGAACCTTCTCCGTGAAATCTATTTACTATTTCTTCTGCCAGTAAAAACTTTATATCTCGCGGGTTTGAGCCTTCTTTTTGTGATTTTTTTAACCCTGTAATCTCTTTTTCAGCTCTAAAACTAAGCAGTTCAAAATATCTCCACATCAAAACATCAGAGATAGACATGATTTTGCCAAACATATCGTCTGCACTGTCTTCGATAGCAATGTAATTATCTAAAGACTTTGACATCTTCTTCACTCCATCAAGGCCTTCTAACAAAGGTAAGGTGAAAGCAACTTGTGGTTCTTTGCCGTAAAATTTTTGTACTTCTCTCCCTAGAAGCAGATTGAACTTCTGATCTGTTCCTCCTAGTTCAATATCAGCGTCTAAAGCTACTGAATCATAACCTTGTAATAAAGGATAAAGAAATTCATGTATTGAAATGGGCTTTTGAGCACTATATCTTTTACTGAAGTCATCTCTTTCAAGCATTCTTGCTACAGTTTGCACTGAAGAGAGTCTTATAAAGTCTTCAGGTGAGAACTTATTCATCCACTCAGAATTAAATCTGATCTCAGTTTTCTTCTTATCAAGAATCTTGAATACTTGTCTCTCATAAGTCTTAGCATTTTCTTTAATTTCTTTTTCAGTTAATACTGGACGGGTTTCATTTACTCCGGAAGGGTCACCCACCAATCCAGTAAAATCACCTATCAAGAAAATTACCTGGTGACCTAAATCTTGAAAAAGTTTTAGTTTATTTAAGATTACTGTATGCCCTAAATGCAGGTCGGGAGCAGTAGGATCAAAACCCAATTTAACTCTTAAAGATCTTTTTTTATCTAATTTCTCATAAAATTCCTTTTTTGGAACAATTTCCTCTACTCCCCTTAATAATAGTGCTAACTGAGAATCTTTCATTTTCTATATATTATAAGCTTACTTGAGTAAATTAATCTTAGACGAAAGCATCTAATATTAGTTAGTATAAAATGTTTTTGTCTGACCTTATGTTAAGAAAAACCTTAAAACAGATAAGACTTATTCTTTCAACTTACCCAAGAAGGCATCTATACCTTCTTGCAACGGGATTTGCACTGATCTTATGCATAGTCTTCTTTTCTAGAATGGAATTAGATTCTGACTCTTCTAAAGAATCACTCTACAACCAAATATCCATCGTAGATCTAGACTCTGAGGTAAATACAGAAAAATCTCTGGTCTTTAGAAGAGTTGAAATAAGCAATTCGCTTTATGCAGATGGCCTTAGGGAAGGACTGCCAGATAGCGTCATAATGGATTTGGTTTATATATTTGGCTGGGATATTGATTTTATACATGATATTAGACCTGGAGATTCTTACAGTCTAATTTATGAAGAAGTATTCGTTAACGGGGAAAAAAAACTTGATGGAGATATCCTAATTGCTGAATTTTTAAATCAAAACTCAACACACATAGCCATAAGATATAAGTTAAGCAATGGAACTTCTGAATATTTTTCACCTGAGGGTAGAAATGTTAAAAAAGCTTTTTTGAGATCTCCAGTAAAATTTAGCTACATAAGCTCAAAATACAACCTGAAAAGAAAACACCCTATCCTACACACTATTCGTTCGCACAATGGTGTCGATTATGCTGCTAGAAGAGGCTCACCTGTGCGAGCTACAGGAGACGGAACAATCCTTTTTGCAGGTGTAAAAAATGGCTGTGGTAATGAAATAGAGATTAAGCATTCTGAAGATTATTCAACGAGATATTGTCATTTACAAAAATTCAGTACAAGAATAAAAAAAGGCAAGAAAGTAGAACAAGGACAAACGATTGGTTATGTAGGAAGCAGTGGATTAGCCACTGGACCACACTTACATTATGAATTTCATGTAAATGGAAAACACACCGACCCCCTAAGGGTTAAGTTCCCAAATGCAGAACCCATAAATACAGGTGATAGGAAAGAGTATATTGAACATGCAAATAATATGCTTTCTTCATTAAAAAACTATCAAATCTTAACTAATTCTTTAGCTTCAAAATAATGGCTGGGCTTTTTATAGGTTTGATGTCTGGTACTAGTGTTGATTCTATCGACTCTGCACTAGTCAACTTTGATAACGATGGTGTCAAACTTTTAGAATGGAACTCTTCATCAATAGGAAAAAAATTAAAGGAGAGAATTTTTAATGAAGTTAACAACGATAAAATATCTAAAGTTGAAATTGAGAAATTAGATCTAGAGCTTGGAAAGGTTTTTGGAAATGCAGCTAATAATTTACTACAAAAAGCTGAAGTAAGTAGCTCTGAGGTAGTTGCGATTGGCAGTCATGGACAAACCATAAAACATGCTCCGAACGCCCCTTCTCCCTTCTCCTTACAAATAGGAAGCCCCAAAGAGATAGCTGGTATAACTAATATAAAAACTGTAGCTGATTTCAGAACTGCTGATATAGTTGCAGGAGGACAAGGCGCTCCTCTCACACCACTCTTTCATAGTTTTATTCTAAAAAAAAATAAAGTCTCTGAAGGAGTAATCATCAATATAGGAGGTATTTGTAACTTAACTTACTTTAATGACTCGGCTGAAAGCATTATTGCTTATGACTGTGGACCAGGAAATTGCCTTATAGATGCATGGTCAAGATCAAATAACAAAGGAGATTTTGATGCAGGAGGAGCTTGGGCCTCATCGGGAAAGGTTGTGACTAATCTCCTAAATGGAATGCTCAAAGATGACTTCTTTGACAAACATCCTCCAAAGAGCACTGGAACAGATTATTTCAATTTAAAATGGATTAATAAAAAAATTTCAGAGTTTGGTGAGATTTCTACAGAAGATATCCAAGCAACCTTAACTGAGTTATCTGCCCAAGTAATATTTAAAGACCTGAAAGATTTAAAGGCTGAAAGGAAACCTATATATCTCTGTGGTGGAGGGATCCATAATTTATTTCTAGTAAAAAGATTAGAAGAGCTGATTCAGAATCAAATTTTCACTACCACTGAAATTGGTATAGATGCGGACTTTATTGAAGCCTGTTGCTTTGCCTGGTTAGCAAAAGAAAGACTAAAAAACACAAAATTTGATCTCTCAAAAATTACTGGAAGTAAGGAAGAAATCTTACTCGGAGAAATTTGGGAAGTTACTTAAATAGAAAAAGATTCGCCACAGCCGCAGGTGGTAGTTGCATTTGGATTTTTTACAATAAACTTAGATCCTGCTAAATCTTCTGTGTAATCTATAGTTGAACCTGCTAGATATTGAAGGCTTAGAGGGTCAATAATTAATTTTGCTCCATCTTTTGAAACACAGGTATCCTCTACATCAATTTCATGGTCAAACGAGAAGCCATATTGGAATCCAGAACAGCCACCCCCAGTTACGTAGACTCTTAAATTAATTTCTTGCTCTTTATCAGAGTCAGAAAGAGAGTGTATTTTTTTAACTGCTCCATCACTAAGCTTTAAGGTTGAGGGATCAAAAGTATCTACCATGATTGAATTCTAATTTAATCCTGTATTCTGTTCAAAGTTAAACATTAAGTTAAAGCATTCTAAAGCCTGACCGGCAGCTCCCTTGAGCAGATTATCTATGCATGCTGTTACCAAAATCTGATTATCCGTTGTTGTAGTTTGTAAAAATAATTTACAGTCATTGGTACCCACTACATCCAGTAGATCGGGTGGTTTATCAACAACTGTAATATTTTTTAAAGGGTCGTAATAATCCTGATATATTTTAACCATGTCCGATCTAAGAACCCCCTCAAAATTAATATAGGTAGTTGAATAAATACCCTTCATGATTGGAAGTAATTGCACTGTAAAGGTTACATCAATCTTTTCTTCAGAAAGAGAATCAATAATCTGTTTAATTTCTGGATAGTGCCGATGGCCTTTCTCCCCGTAAAGCCTAAAATTATTGAGCATTTCTTTTTCTAAATGATTATCAACTGATGATCTTCCTGCTCCACTCATACCTGACTTGGCATCAATGATTATGCTCTTAATTTTTTGTTCTAGATTGAGACTTGGAAGTATAGAAATTAAACTAACCGTAGGATAACAACCAGGAACTGCAACTAAATTAGCTACTTTTATATCTTCCTTATACAACTCGGGTAATCCATAAACTGACTCGGAAAGAAGTTCTGGATTACTGTGTTGTGCGTCATACCATTTATTCCAAACTTCTGCCTCTTTAAGCCTGAAATCCGCTGATAGATCAATTACTTTAATTTTCTTCATTAAAAAATTTTCACATATATTCATGGAGTTTCCATGAGGAGTGCAAAGAAAAACTGCATGACATTCATTAAAAGCGTCATCTTCTGGGGAAATAAACTTTATATCGCTTTTTATACTTAAGCGTTTAAAAACATCCGTTACATTTCTTCCTTCGAGCTTTCTCGAGCTGAGCGCTATGGTTTCAACTTGAGAGTGATTAAAAAGTAGGTCGGTTAGAACCTCCCCTGTAAATCCTGAGGCTCCAATCACTCCAACTTTTATTTTATTTTTTTCTTTCATTAAGTTCTTTATTGCCCAAGTATAATTAGGGTCGCGCATTATACGGCTATGAATTGATACTACCCAATATATTTATATGACAAACCAATTACCTGTAGTACTAACAATAGGAGGGTATGACCCTTCGGGTGGGGCAGGCATAACAGCTGATATAGAAACTATTACTTCTTTAAGGTGTCACCCAATCTCGCTGATAACCTGCTTAACAAGTCAAAATACCGAGAAATTTGATCTAATAGAACCAGTAAATATTGATGTGTTTATCAGCCAGGCTGACTTATTGTTATCAGATTTTAAAATAGACATAATTAAAATAGGAGCTTTAGGTAGCGACAAAATAGTTGAAGAGACTAAAAGAATCCTTAACAAGCTTAAAGACACAAAAATAGTGATTGACCCAGTTATTGAAGCTACAACTGGAGGATCATTAGCAGATAAACCTACATTACAAGCACTAAAGGAATTAATCTTTCCAATGGCCTATCTCTTAACACCAAATCTAGCAGAAGCAAAAGTTCTATCCGGTAAAAATGACTTAAACCTGATTGTTCAAGAACTTAGCTTGCTCTCATCAAACTACCTCCTTATTAAGGATATAGATAGTTCCTATGAAGAAATTGTTAGCCATCTCTACTTGAATAAAGAACTCAAGAAAAGTTGGTCAACGACTAAAATACCCGGGAGCTTTCATGGTACAGGATGCTACTTAGCTAGTTCTATTTCATGTTTTTTAGCTCACGCAAAAAGTTTAGAGGAAGCTATTGAATTAGGACAAAAAAATACGGTAAAAGCTATTAATAGTTCAGTAAAACTTGGCAAGGGTCAAAATATTCTTAAGAGTAGATGAAAAAAAATCTTCTCACAGGTATTTATGCCATAACGCCAGATAACCTAAAGAAAGAAGAATTGTATAAAAAAGTACATAAACTTCTCAAAAATGGAGTCAGGATTATCCAATATCGAGATAAATTAAGATCAGTCAAAGATAAATTAATCATTTCAAAACAACTTAAAACTATTTGTCAAAGTTTCGATTCTCTATTAATAATTAATGATGATATCCATATAGCAAAAAAAATAAATGCACATGGAGTACATCTTGGTCAAAAAGATATTTCTTGTACTGAAGCTAGAAATATTCTTGGTTCGGATCCAATAATTGGTATCTCATGTCAGAACAACCTCGAATTAGCTCTAAGAGCTCAGCATGAAGGAGCTGATTATGTTGCTTTTGGTAGTATTTTCAAGACTTCTACTAAAAAAGATGTGGTTTATTGCTCACTTGAAGATTTAAAGGATTTTGTGAAAAAAATTGAGATTTCTAGTGTTGCAATTGGAGGTATTAACCTCAGTAGTTTCCATGAAGTAAAGAGGTATGGAGTTGATATGATTGCCATGTCTTCAGGATTATTTTTGCAGAAAGAAATACCAGAATTAGAACTTTTTATAGAAAGGGATAATTAATATTAATTTTTCTGCGCAGAATATATTTTTAGAAGAAGAAGTTCCCAAGAAGAAGCACCCTTGTTAAGCAACCCTCTTTCTGCAAAAGCAGAAGATTCTTTAGCTAGCCCTTGCTCTAACCTTAAATGAGCAAGCCTTAGGTAGAGAGCACTCTCATCTTTAGCAATTCTTAATCCTCTTTCTAAAGTTGAACTAGCTTGCTTTAAATCTTTTTTCATCCACAAGTTATCTGCTTCTATCAAAATCCTTTGAATGGAAGGCTTATTGGCATTAACTTTAAGAATCTCTTTCTTTAAAAATTCTAAATCTGTTAAAAGTGATTTTACCGAAGAAGAAAATTTTTCAACTTCTAAGTCATAAAAATCTGTTTCTTTTTTTGACGCTGATGCGCAACCCATAATCAGTGACATCAGGATCAATGCAATAAAGTAATTTTTTAATTTTATGTTCACTTTGCTTCTATAGCTTCTTTTATCTTATTAATAACCTTAGACGAATAAGATTCTTTATTAATTCTACATTTCTTTCGATTTTGAGGAATAATTTCAGGTTCAGTGCCTTCAATAAATGGAATGAAAATTGATCCTTTACACTTTTGGCCACTCAAAAGTCCATCTTTTGCATCTACCCATTCATATTTTATCCTTGAAGGCCTTCTTACCTCGTAAGATAAGGGATCTAGCTTACTCATAAAACTTTTCCAAACCTGCAAGGCTCCTGATCTACCTGTTAAGGGTGATTTTCTATTATCGTCAAACCCTAACCAGACTAACATCAAATAATTACCAGCATACCCCACAAACCAACTATCTCTTTGTTCATCTGAAGTACCTGTCTTTCCGCCAACTTTCCATTTTTCCAGAACTTTTAAAGGGTACCCTCTTGCTGTTCCGCTAATAAATGTTTGTTTAAGAACAAATTTTAAAAGGTAAATTGGTTCCGATCTGAATCTCTGTTCTACCTTATAAGGATAAGACAAAGATAAAACATCCTCGGAGCTTTCTACGCTTCTAATAGAATTTAAAGGCGAAAAGAAACCTTCTGAAGCAATCGTTTGGTAAGCTTGAATTGCCTGTAAAGGACTCATCTCAAAAGAACCCACAAATATTGAAGGATAGTTAGAGATTCTCTTTTTAATCCCAAGTTTGGTAAAAGTTTCCTGAACTGCAGAATAACCTAGCTCCATACCCAGCCTTGTAGTTGCTACGTTATAGGATTCAGACAAAGCTAAATGTAAGGGAACATCACCATGAAATTTTTTATCGAAGTTATTAGGCTCCCATACATTATCTCCTGATAAAGGTACGGAAAGCTTTGAGTCATCTAGAAGAGTAGAGAGGTTATATTTGCCATATTGTTGCAAAGCTGACAGGTAAATGAATGGCTTGATTAGAGATCCAATTGGTCTAACTGCGTTAATGGCTCTATTAAAACCATAACTATTAGGTTTAGTACTACCTACGGCTGCCACAACTTCTCCGCTAAAGGAATCTACAACTATGCCTGCACCTTCTAGTTCATTAAGTTGACTACCATATCTCTTTTCAAGCTTAGCTTTCGTTTTCCTAATACTTTCCTCTAAGTAATCTTGTACTACAGGGTCTAGATTTGTAATGATTCTTAAGCCTTTAGTTCTTAAATCGCTATCATCAAAATTCTTTCTTAGATCTAAAGTAACTATGTCATTAAAAGCAGGGTATTTTGATAAGCTTTTAAAAGTGGGTGGAATTATTTTAAGTGGCCTATCTTTAAGTTCAAAATACTCTTCTTCTGATATTAAGGAATCATTTTTAACTAAAGTTAAAACCAAGTCCCTTCTAGCTTTAGCCCTCTCAGGATTTTTTGTCGGGCTGTATAGAGAAGGACCTTTTAACATGCCAACCAATAAAGCCTTCTGATCCAAAGTTAAATTTTTTAAATCAGTCCCAAAGAAGAACTGAGAAGCCAAACCAAAACCATGAATAGCCCTTCGTCCTGCTTGAGCTACAAAAACGTCGTTGATATAAGCTAAAAGAATTTCTTCTTTGGTGTAATGAATCTCTATCAATAAGGCAGCAATTGCTTCTTTAATTTTTCTCCTGATCGTTTGTTCTGGTGAGAAAAATAAACTTTTAGCCAATTGCTGTGTAATCGTACTTCCCCCCTCCTCTATACCAAGTGCTCTTGTATTTCTTATGAAAGCCCTTGTAATAGACTTAAGGGATATGCCTCTGTGGTTATAGAAGTTCTTGTCTTCGACTATTAGTAGCATTTCCTGAAAGTCTGTTGGAACTTGAGAAAGATTTAACAATATTCTGTCTTGTAGGTGAGAAGGAAACATTCCACCTATAGAGAGTGGCTCTAGTTGAATCAAGTCTATTGAAATACCATCTTGCCTTTTTATGGATTCTATTCTGCCTTTTTCAAATTGTAATTTGTAGAAACCTGGTTCCTGACTTTTAAAGCCCCTAATGAATATACTTGCAGAATTCTGATTAAGTGAAAATTCTCCTGGGTTGTCAGGCAATTTTTTTGTTTGTTCATAAGACAGTATTTCTAACTCCTTTTTTAGTTGCCCTATATTTATATTTCCACCTTCGGCTAATTCTAAAGGCCTGGCATAGACTTTAGCTGGAACTGTCCACAAGACTCCTTCAAGTTTATTAATAACTCTGGAATCAAGTATTGATACATACGCAATACAAATTACTAGTAGAATAGTAAGGCTTGAAAAAAGGATTAGTCTTAAGGAAAGTTTCATTTATTTTCTTATTTACTGGTCATGGTTTCATTTAAATTTAATTATTTCTAAACAAGGGGTTTTTAAAATGAAATTAGACGTCTCTTCTCTAGGTAATGCCATAGTCGATGTTCAATTTAGCATAGAAGAAGATTTTGTTTCCACGTTAGAAAAAATGTCAATTCAAAAAGGCTCCATGACACTTATTGAAGCCGAAGAACAATCTAACCTAATTAATTTGTTGAATAAAGAGTACGGAAACTCCAAGCTAAGTTGTGGAGGGGCTGCAACTAACTCTATGGTAGCGGCTTCTAACTTTGGATCTAAGTGTCATTTTACCTGTAAGGTACGAGATGATGATTTGGGTAATTTTTATTTGGAAGACTTAGAAAAAAATAAAATCTTACATTCAAACAAAACCACCCAGTCAGAGCTCTCAACAGGCCAAAGTGTAATAATGGTTACACCGGATGCTGAAAGAACCATGTGTACTTACTTGGGAGTAAGTAATCTTTTAGGTAGTAATGATCTCAACGAATCAGCTATAGAGAATTCAACATATCTTTTTTTAGAGGGGTATCTAGTGACCTCAGAGTCTGCTTTTGAAGCATGTCTCCAAGCAGCTGAAATTGCTAAAAAATCAGATACTAAAATTGCAATCTCACTCTCTGCAGAAGGAATTGTTAACGCCTTTAGAAATCAAATGAATTCATTAATTGATGTGGGATGTGACATCTTGTTTTGTAACGAAAGTGAAGCTTGTGCGTTTTCTCAACATAAAAATGTAGACCAGGCTGAAGTATTTTTAAGGGAGGTGTCATCACAAAATTTAATAACTTTGGGGGAAAAAGGAAGTCTAATCTGGGATGGAAATAGAAAAGAAAGTATTAATGGATACGAAGCAAAAGCAATTGATACAAATGGCGCCGGAGATATTTTTGCCGGTTCAGTTTTACACAAAATCTGCGCAGGGGATGATCTTAAATCAGCTGCCATGTTTGGTTGTTACGCTGCTTCTAAGCAAGTTGAGAGATTTGGACCTAGGCTGACGAAAGCAGAATATAAAAAAATTAAAAAAGAATTTACATAACCCCCTAGAAATAGCTAAACAAATCTGATAAATTGCGCCGCCTTCTATAAGAAGCAAAAAGTAATCTACGACTTATGGCAATTAAAAAGACAAGAAAAACTCCAACAAAGACTGCGAAGAAAAGTACTTCTAAGAAAACACCAAAGAAGTTAGTTGCTAAAAAGACACCTGTTAAAAAACGCACCACTACCAAGAAAGTAGCAAAGCAGGCTTATCAAGGTGAAGAAGCTTTCTTAGCTTCCATTGAACCCTATAAATTAAATAAGAAAGAAAAGTACATGAGCGCGAAGCAGAAAAGGCATTTTGCTAAAATCTTAGAAAGATGGAAGAAAATGTTGCAATTGGAACAAGATAGAACAGCCGATAAAATCCAAAATAATAGCAATCATTTTGCAGATGAATCAGATCGAGCAACACACGAAGAAGGCTTCACTCTAGAGATAAGAACAAGAGAAAGAGAAAGGAAATTACTCTCCAAAATAGATGAATCTGTTGATGATCTTAACAATGGTAATTATGGATTTTGCATAAATCCAAACTGCGGAGTTGAAATTGGGATAAGAAGGCTTGAAGCAAGGCCTACAGCCAGTCTCTGTATTGATTGCAAAACTCTAGAAGAAATTACTGAAAAACAGCAATACGGATAAGATTCATATTTTGTTCCTAGAAAAATAAGGAATTAGTAAAAAAGACAGGTAAGATAATCAGCTCTTAGTAGAATAATTGCTGATATGGAATCCAAGATTATAGACCTGTCAAAATATAACAGAGTTCCTAAATTTGTAGCAGTTGAAGGCCCTGTTGGTGTAGGGAAGACTACTTTAACAAAGCTTCTCGCTGAATCATTTGGGTACGAAACATTCTTAGAGCAACCGTCGGACAATCCTTTTTTAGGGGATTTTTACAAAAACCCTTCACAATCAGCTTTAGCTACTCAGCTTTTCTTTTTGTTTCAAAGAGTGAAACAAATTCAGGATCTAAAGCAAGGGGATATATTTACACCAGTTCATGTTTCGGATTTTCTTTTAGATAAGGACAAACTGTTTGCACAAGTCACTCTCTCAGAGCATGAATTATCGCTTTACAATCAAATCTATGACTACCTCTCTTTAGACCTGCCCACACCAGATTTGGTTATTTATCTTCAAGCTGAGACTAAAACATTATTTGAAAGGGTTTTACAAAGGGGAAGAGAGATAGAAAAAGGAATTTCTTTTGAATACCTAGATCTTCTGAATGAATCCTATAAAGAATTTTTTCTAGCTTATGATAGATCGCCGGTGTTAATTGTTAATTCAGAGTTCTTAGATTTAGCTCATAACCAAAATGACTATATGCTTCTTTTAGAAAAATTATTAGAGTATTTTAATAACCCAGAAGGAAGGATGATGTATTTTAATCCTTCACCTTCTTTGGCTTAAATAAAGTAAAGAATCTTTAAGCAACTCCGAAGAATTCTGGTCTAAGCAAGCCAAAGAATACTTAGAGTGGATTTCCCCTTGGCAACAGACTTGTGAGAGTAACTTGAACAAAGGAGAAGTATCTTGGTTTATCGATGGAAAAATTAATGCTTCTCAAAACTGCATAGACAGACACTTAAATAAAAGAGCTAACCAAGTAGCTATTATTTGGGAGGGCGATGATCCATCTATCTCCAAATTGATAACCTATCAAGAATTGCATGAATCCGTTTGCCGATTTGCTAATGCACTTAAAGAAAGAGGAGTAAAAAAAGGAGACAGAGTTTGCATTTATATGCCGATGATCCCAGAAGCAGCTTACGCCATGCTTGCTTGCGCAAGAATAGGAGCTATTCACTCAGTCGTATTCGGAGGTTTTTCACCTGAATCACTAAAAGACAGGATATTAGATTCAGATTGCCAGACAGTAATTACCGCGGATGAAGGTTTGAGAGGAGCAAAAAAAATTCCTCTAAAACAAAATGTTGATGAAGCCTTAATCGATTGCCCAAATGTCCACACAGTATTTGTAGTGAATAGGACAGGAGTTGAAGTAAATTGGGTTAATGACAGAGATGTCTCTTATCAAGAGATGGTTAGCTCAATGAGCCCCGATTGCGCGCCCGAGATAATGGATTCTGAAGACCCTCTCTTTATTTTGTATACCTCAGGTTCTACCGGAAAACCTAAAGGAGTCTTACATACTACAGCCGGCTACCTTCTACAAACCACAATGAGTCATAAACTAATATTTGATTACCACGAAGGCGAAATTTTCTGGTGTACTGCCGATGTTGGTTGGGTTACTGGCCATTCTTATATTGTTTACGGACCTTTATCTAATGGTGCAACTACTTTAATGTTTGAGGGGATACCGACTTACCCGAGCCCATCCAGATTTTGGGAAGTGGTTGATAAACATCAAGTAAATATTTTTTATACGGCCCCCACGGCTCTTAGAGCTCTTATGGCTCAGGGTAATGAGCCCTTGAAATCGACCTCTAGAAAATCAATAAGAGTTCTTGGTACCGTTGGTGAGCCTATTAATCCTGAAGCTTGGGAATGGTACTTTCAAGCAGTTGGAAATAAAGGGTGCCCGATAGTGGATACATGGTGGCAAACAGAAACTGGCGCAGCAATGATCAGTCCTTTTGCGGGCTCTACTCCACAAAAACCAGGAAGTGCGACTAAACCCTTTTTTGGTATTGAACCCGCCCTTTTAGATGAAAATGGAAAAGAAATTGAAGGAGAAGGTTCGGGTAATCTGGTTATAAAGAGGAGCTGGCCTTCACAAATAAGAACCGTCTTTGGTGATCATAAAAGATGTGTCGAAACTTATTACTCTCTTTACCCCGGCTATTACACCACAGGAGATGGAGCCAGAAGAGATAAAGACGGCTATTACTGGATTACTGGAAGGGTTGATGATGTACTAAATGTTTCGGGGCATAGATTAGGTACTGCTGAAGTTGAGAGTGCATTAGTATTGCATGAAACAGTTGCTGAAGCCGCTGTTGTTGGCTATGAGCACGAGATTAAGGGACAAGGAATTTATTGTTATGTGACCTTAATGACGGGCGTAGAATCCAGTGACGAACTTAAAGGTGATTTAATTGCTCTCGTAGCTAAAGAGATTGGAGCTATTGCCAAACCTGATATCATTCAATGGGCCCCTGGTCTTCCAAAAACTAGATCAGGTAAAATAATGCGAAGAATTCTAAGAAAAATAGCAGTAAATGAAATTTCTGATCTTGGCGATACTACAACTTTGGCTGAGCCCAGTGTGGTAGAAGAACTTATAGAAAATAGAGAGAATCGATAATGTCTTTAATTGATCTAATAAATAAAAAATCTTTGCTCCCTTCTAGTTCAGAAGCCTTACCGGGAAGGACAGAGGAAATAGAGGTTCCGCCTGAACATTTTGTGAAAGGCACTCCTTTAAAAGGTCCTTTTTCAGAAACCTTTGAATCGGCCATATTTGGAATGGGTTGTTTTTGGGGAGTGGAAAGAAAGTTCTGGGAGATGGATGGGGTCTACACTACGGCAGTGGGATATTCAGGAGGATATACTCCCAATCCTACTTACAGAGAAGTTTGTACTGGATTCACAGGGCATAATGAAACTGTATTAGTTGTTTATGACCCAAAAAAGGTTACTTTTGATGATCTACTAATAACTTTCTGGGAACAACACGACCCAACTCAAGGCATGCAACAGGGTAATGATGTTGGAACTCAATATAGGTCTGGTGTTTATTGCCTGAATGAAGATCAAAAAAATTTAGCCGAAAAGACAAAAGAACGTTACCAAAAATTATTAAATGATAGTGGATATGGGCCTATCACAACTGAAATTGTTGAAGCAGATGATTTTTACTATGCAGAACATTATCACCAGCAATACTTAGCTAAGAATCCTGATGGTTACTGTGGTGTAGACGGTACTGGAATTAAATTAGGCTAGGAGTCTTTCCAGATAAACTGATTGCCTTCCTTAACAACCCTCTTCTCATTTTGTAGTTTTATTAAATGAGCTTCGAGAGACCATTTGGCTATAGGAAATAAAGCAGCATCTACATCACTGTAGACTTGCTCGACTAATGTATCGGGGTTGCCTTTAGTTACCTCTTTTATTGCTTCTATTACTTTTTCTTCCCTTTCTAACCTATGCTTAATAATCCATTCAGCAACTGAATGAGGGTTGGGTAATAATTCTCCATGTCCTGGAGCTATATTTTCTAGGTCGTACTCTTTCAATTTATTAAGGGAATCCAAATAATCTTGCATATTTCCATCAGGCGGTGAAATAACTACCGTTGACCCATTCATGATGTGATCGCCTGTAAATAAAAGCTTTTCTTCTTTTAGAAGAAAACAAAGATGATTAGAGGCATGACCGGGAGTATGAATCACCTCTAACTTATGATCTTTTGCTTCAATAATTTCTCCATGAGTTAGCATCTTCTCTGGTTTAAATGATGTGTCTTGGTTTTTTGTGGTTTCTGTTATCAATCCGTAGGCAGGTATATCCACTTTATTCTGAAGAAGACTAACACCTGGCGAGTGATCAGGATGGGTATGAGTAACAACGATGCGACTTAGATTTGAAGAACAAGATACTATTGCCTCAATATGATCTGATAAAGCAGGTCCTGGATCAACAACCGTAAGATCTTCTCCATTTCCAACAACATAAGTATTTGTTCCGGGCCCAGTAAACACACTGGAGTTTCCAGCAGTAATTCTCTTCACCAATGGGGTTATCTGTACGACTTCTTCGTGTTGCATTAGCTGTTAGTGATCGTCGTAGCCTTCTTCGCCAGGTAACAGTCCCACATATTTACCGTCTTTCATAAAAAATTTGGGTTCAATAGTTGCTATGTCGTAAGGGTTAATAGAATTCTTGTCTTCCAAAAGCTCCTTGGTATTGTTGTAACCACAAATACTTTCGAGATTCTTAATCGTAGGCATAATCAATAATAATTTACCTTCTTCAAATTGCTTTAATGCGTCCTCGGGCTTGATCCATATGCTATTTACACTTTCGGATCCATCATGAATGGCTTCTTGCCCCTCTGGAGCTTGGGCTATAAAAAATCTTGTGTCGTATCTTCTTTTTTCCACTTTGGGAGTGATCCAGTGTGCCAGATAGGCTAGCCTGTCTGTCGCTAAAAAAAGCTCTTCGCTTTTACACATTTCTGCTAAAACAGGTTCACCCTCATTCAATCTTTTTCTGAAATCTATAAAACGTTCATTTTCTGCTTCGTCTTCAGGATCAAAGTTATTTCCATCTTTTCGGTATGCCAAAAGTATTCCAGCTTCTTCAAAGCACTCTCTGATAACTGCTACCCAATAAGCCAAGCCCCCTTTATCAATTCCCAAAGCTGAAGAAGCATCTTCATCACTTACACCCTGACACATATCACTTAAACGTCCTGATGAGTCTTCCAGGTCCACTTTTCCTCCTGGAAAAACATACGCCCCCCCAAAGTTGGTTTTTGCAGCCCTCTCAATTAAAAAAACTTCTAAGCCCTCTCCCTGTATATCCCTAACCAAAAGTACTGTTGCAGCTGGCTTTGGTTCAGCGGGGGCTTCATTTGGATCAGCAAATTGATGATTAACTTGCTTTAAACGTTCATTCATGTTTTTTATTATGCTTTAAGAGATTGGTATAGACTACCGAATTGAAAAAATTTGAGGAGATAATTTTTTTGCTAAAGGAGAGCAAATATGGATCGACTGACTGAAGATCTATTCAAAAAACTAATTTCAGAACCTAAATCAGAGCATTCGGTTGAAGTTCTAGAAGCCAACATTTTTTATCAAAAATGGGGTAGACCCGATAATCCAGGGATGGTTTTAGTTCATGGAAGTGGTGCACATTCTCACTGGTGGGATTTTGTAGCACCCCTTTTAATTGATCAATATGAAGTAAGTGCGTTAGACCTAACTGGTATGGGTAGTAGTGATCACCGAGAACACTATAGTCCAGAAGTTTTTGGGAAAGAGATTATAGCTGTGGCAAAAGATTCTGGTTTCTTTGATAACAGACCTTCTAATCCAATCATTTGCGGTCACAGCTTAGGTGGATACATGAGTATTCATGCTGCTAATCTTGCTTCGGAGACCATTAAGGGGGTAATTATGATTGATTCTCCCATAAGGCCGCCAGACTTTGATTATTCAAACCACCAAGGAAGTGGTCCTATAAGAAAAAGAAAAACTTATCCAGATAAAGAAACCATTTTGAAGCGCTTTAAGCTTGCTCCCGATCAACCAACTGACTTCCCTTTTGTCATTGACTACATCGCCAAAAAATCTATACAAAAAGCTAATGGGGGCTTTGAATGGAAATTTGATGATACCCTCTTTAGTAAGCTTGGATATCCTCATATGCCTAAGAATCATGCCTTTAATCTTATGTGTCCTTTAGGTTTTATTTATGGAGAAAAAAGTGCCCTAGTAACAGAACTTATTTTGAATTACATGAAATCAAAATTTAGAGAAGATACTCCCATAATAGAAATTGAAGGGGCATACCATCATGTTCTATTAGACAAACCGATTGAACTAGCTGAAACAATTAAGGAGATTGGTAAAGATTGGTAATTCTTAATTTCTAGGTGGAATGCCCTTCACCATAGTAAGAGAAACTATGGGTGCTCCCTTCCTTCTATATTCAGACAGCTTCTGATATTCAGGATCGTTATACCAGCCTTTAGCTACTTCTTCTGACGGAAACTTAAAAATAACAATCCTACCCTTAAGAGGAGTGTCTCCCTCCAAATGCTCTATGGAGTCATCATAGGTTACGAACTCTCCCCCGTGTTTCTTCAGAATAGGGAAGAACCCTTTTTCATATAATCGGTAGGTTTCTTTATCTACAATATTTAAATTAGCTATGAAAAAAACTTCAACATCTTTCATAAAGCTCTTCTCACGATGCCCTTACTTCTTTCAGTCTCCCATCCATAATAGCTTCAGCATTCGAAACCAATCTGGATACCAATTCTTCACACGTAGGAACATCTTTAACTCTCGCAACAGAAATACCAGCAGACCAAATTCCTGCCTCTAGATCACCTACCTCAAAAACCCCCCTACCTCTTTGCCCAGCAACTAATTCTTGTACATCTTCAAATTTTGCAGTTCCAGTTGACTCTATCTCAACTACCTGATCCGAAATTGTATTTTTGAAAACCCTTGCTGTGTTATGCATGGTCCTAAACATTAAGTTTGTAGAGCGCTCATCAGCTTCAGTCATCTTATCTTTCACATTTTGGTGAATTAAAGATTCTTTGGTTGCCATAAACCTTGTTCCCATAACTATTGCCTCACCACCTAAAGCTAACGCGGCAACTAAACTTTTGGCATCACTGAATCCTCCGCAACCAGCAACTGGTATATCTAAAGCTTCAGCAGTTTGAGGTAATAAAACTAAAGAGGGAATATCATCTTCTCCAGGATGACCTGCACATTCAAATCCATCTATGGTGACAGCATCACAGCCAACTGCCTGAGCTTTTAGCGCATGCCTTACCGAAGTGCACTTATGAATTACCTTAGCGTCGTATGCTTTAAAAAGTTCCATAAAAGGTTCAGGACTTCTACCCGCTGTCTCTACTATTTTTATACCCGACCCAACTATCGCTTCTGCGTATTCTTCGTAGGGAGGAGGTGTAATTGTAGGCAATATTGTCAAGTTAACTCCAAAAGGTTGATCAGTCATTTCACGGGTTCTTTCAATCTCTTTTGCTAAGGCTTCAGGAGTAGGTTGTGTTAAAGCAGTTAAGATTCCTAGAGCCCCCGCATTTGCAACCGCAGAAACTAACTCTCCGGTTCCAACCCATTGCATTCCGCCTTGGATAATGGGGTGCTTGATACCAAATAATTCTGTAATTCTTGTTTTAAGCATTTTGCTTCCTCGAATATTTAAAGAGACAATAACTATAACCTCTCGAATTTATGATGCAACCCACTTTAATTGTTGCCTCTTTCAATATAAAAAAAGATAAAATGATTCTAAGATGAAAAACCTGAATAAGATTTTCTTTTCTGCTCTTTTTTTCTTTTTCTTGAATTTTATACATTCTGAAGAAATAAACAGGGGCTTAGAGATTGCCCTGAAAGCCGATGATAGTTTTTCGGGATATGGAGACAGCAAGACCAACCTCAAGATGATGTTGAAGGACAGAAAAGGGTTAGTAACTGAAAGGGTAATGGAAATGAAGCTTCTAGAAGTTCCGGAAGACGGTGATAAAAGTTTAATAGTATTTGACAGTCCAAGAGATGTTCGCGGTGTAGCTGTATTAAGCCATGCCCATAAAGTTGGTTCCGATGAACAATGGCTTTATCTGCCTGCTCTCAAGAGAGTAAAAAGAGTAGCCTCTAAAAACAGAACAGGGCCTTTCTTGGGAAGCGAGTTCTCACTTGAAGACCTTTCTTTTCAAGAAGTGGAAAAATATTCGTATGAATATCTAAGAGATGAAAATCTAGATGGAAAGGAAAGCCATGTTGTTAAAAGGATCCCACTTGATCCCTACTCAGGTTACACAAAACAGATTGTATGGATCAGTAAATCAAATTCTTTGATTCATCAAATTCACCATTTTGATAGGAAATCATTTCACGTTAAAACACAAACCTTTTCAGGTTACAAAAAATACCTGAATAAATTCTGGCGCCCTAGTGAAATTCATATGATTAACCATCAAACCAATAAAACAACCACATTATTTTTTCAAGATATGGCTTTTAACACTGGATTATCAGATAAAGACTTTACTCAGAATAGCCTTAAAAGATCAAAATAAATGGTTTCTAGCTTTTATAGGGATTTCACAAAAGCTTTTTTAGTCATCTCACTAATTTTTATTAGCAGTTCCCTTTTTTCTAAAGTTGAAAAGTACGGCGAAGTTTCCTTTGAAAACAGGACTTTCTCAGAAAAGGGTTTATTCGGACAAGATAAAGATCATTCTTCTTTTACTTTATCACCGGAGTTTTACTTTGAATCAGAAGACCAAAAAACTTCTTTTACTTTCAAGCCAAAAATTAGAAGAGATTCTTTAGATGATGAGAGAAATCTGTTTGATATCCAAGATTTGAGTTTAGTAAAAGTAAAAAACTCCTACGAAATAAGAATTGGGATAAGAAGAGATTTTTGGGGAGTAACGGAAACCGTACACAGAGTTGATATTATCAATCAAACTGATCAGGTGGAAAGTTTTGATGGGGAAGACAAATTAGGCCAACCAATGATCAATTTGTCTCTAGAAAGAGATTGGGGTGTTCTGGATATCTATGCTCTTCTGGGTTTTAGAGAGAGGACTTTTGCTGGGGAAAAAGGAAGGCTTAGACTACCCTTCCTGATAGATACTGATTCAGCAATGTATGAATCTAGCGCTGAAAACTTAAGAACTGATTTTGCTTTTAGATGGAGTCAATCCTATCGTGATCTAGAGTTAGCCCTTTCTCATTTTTCAGGAACCTCTAGAGAACCTGAATTTATTAATAAAAGTATAAGTTTAAAGATCCCTTACTATGGAGTAATTGAACAGACAGGGCTGGAGGCTCTCTACATTTTGGGCGGACTAGCACTTAAACTTGAAGCCATCAGCAGATCAGGCCAGGGAGATAGGTTTTCAGCAGCTACTGCCGGTTTTGAATACACCCAAGTGGGAATATTAAGTTCAAGGCTCGACTTAGGATGGATAATGGAATTCAATTACGATGATCGGTATCAAGAATCCCCTTTGGCATTAGGAACAAGATTAACTTTTAATGACATGTATGATTCTCAAATTCTTTCAGGTGTTATGAGAAACGAAGAAACAGGAGAAACTAATGTTTTCGTAGAAGCTTCTAGAAGAGTTAGAAATTGTTGCAGACTTTCCTTTGAGTCTATTTATTTTAATGGAGGAAGCAATACAAACAGTATCCAAAAATTGTTTGAATATTTAAAACAAGATGATTTTGTTAGATTCGAATTTATCTATTATTTAGGCAATTAACTTAATGAAGAAATTACTCAGTGTTAATTACTTAGCCGAAACCATTATCCGATACAGGCCTCTTTGTATAATAATTTCTCTTCTAATTCTTGCTGGATTGGCCCAAGGACTTTCAAAAATAAATTTTAATCCAGATATAAATGTTTTCTTCCCTGAAAATGACACTCTGACAACTTCGCACTTGAGCATAGAAGATACGTATTCTTCTATGGATAACGCAGTAATCGGTATTGGAGTAAAAGAAGGAACTGTTTTTACCAATGAAGTTTTATCTTTAATTGAAGATTTAACAGAGAGGGCTTGGAAAACACCTCATTCATTAAGAGTTGACTCTTTATCTAACTATTCTTACGTCTCTGCAGATGGTGATGACTTGTACATTGAGCCTTTTTTAGAAGGTTCCAGTACTTATGATCTGAAGACCCTAAAAGAAAAAGAATTAATTATTGAAGAAGAAGAACTTGCTTATGGCGCAATTATTTCTAAAGACAAAAAAACCTCTCTAATAAACATTGTTTTTGACCCACCAAGAAAAGACATTGAAGCTGAATATCAAGAGTCATTGAATTATGTATTAGGTTTCATAGAGGAAGCTAGAAAAAACCATCCTGAAGTTGATCTAATAATTTCGGGCATTGTTTACATGGAATATCAGAGCCCAATGTTGCTTAAGGCACAAATGCCAAAATTAATGCCTACAGCGATTTTGGTAATTCTACTAACCCTTTTTCTTCTTTTGAGAAGTCTAGTAGCTGTTGCTGGTTCTTTCTTAGTTATCCTAATGAGTGTTGTAAGTGCAATGGGATCTATAGGTTTTATGAGCGGAGACATTGCCCAGCCTTTCATTATGGTTCCAATCTTAATTGCAACCTTAGCGGTCGCTGATTGTGTTCATTTATTTACCCTATACTTTCAAAATCTAGATTCTTCTAGAAAAAGCAAAGAAGCCATGCTCGAAAGTCTTAAGTTGAACTTGCAACCCTTGTTTCTTACTTCTTTGACAACCGCCATTGGTTTCTTATCTCTAAATCTAGCCCCCGTAGAACCTTTGAGGGGCATCGGTAATGGAGTAGCAGTCGGTGTCTTTTTAGCCTTTATATTTACTGTGCTATTGCTTGCCCCAATCGTGAGCTACTTTAATGTGAAGCAATCAAAAAATATTAACTTTCAAAAGAATATTGCTAGGAAGCTCGGTAGATTTAGCATTAAGAATTACAAAAGATTATTGGTGATTGTCCCAGTTATTTCTTGTTTCTTAATGGCCTTTATTCCCCTGAACAAGACAAATGACAATCCTTTAGAGTTTTATTCTGAAAGATATACGACTTCAGCTGCTGACAGTAAATGGATAAGTCAAAGAATTGGGGGAACTTTCCCTGTTAGCTATGAGTTAAATAGCCAAGGGATCGTATCTGATCCAGAGTTTTTGAGAGAAGTGGATAAGTTCTCTGAGTGGTTGGCTTCAAATAAGGAAGTGCTTCACGTTAGTTCACTTTCAAAGATTATGAAGAATCTCAATAAAACTCTCCATGGCAAACAAGAAGAGTGGAATATAATCCCAACAGAGCCCGATCTTAGCGCTCAATACCTTTTTTTCTATGAGATGTCCCTGCCATATGGTTTAGATTTAACTAACTCTATTAGCCAAAACAAAGAATCGATCAAATTGGTTGCTTCTCTAAAAGAATTAGGATCTTTGGAATATAGAGAATTTGCTAAAAGAGTAGAAAATTATGCTTCTCAGAATATGCCGGAAGACATGGTTTCTATCGGGACAGGCACAAGACCTATTTTTGCTTTCATGTCCAATATGCTAATCACTCAACTTATCTATGCTCTTGGGATAGGTATAGTTTTAATAACTGCGACAATTATTCTTTTTTTTAGATCGCTAAGATACGGGATGTTAACTTCGGTTACCAACCTTTTGCCTATTGGAGTAGCTTTTGGTATTTGGGCGATAGTTAGTGGTGAAATCAGTATGCTTGTTGGTATAGGGATGGGTACCACTTTAGGAATTATTGTTGATTTTACAGTGCACTTCTTAAGTAAATATCTACACGCAAGAAGACAAAAAAATCTTAGTGCTGAAGAGGCAGTGGAGTACGCCTTTGAAACTGTGGGCTTTGCATTAATCATTACTTCTTTTAGTCTAATTCTAGGCTTCTTAGTTTTATTGCAAGCTTTCTTTATACCCATACATGGATTTGTGCTTTTTTCTTCAATAGCTTTTTTATCAGCCCTAATAATTGATCTACTGTTGTTCCCCGCTTTATTAATCACGTGGGATAAAAGATATAATTACTAACCTTATAAGGAATAAAATATGAACGAGAAAACTTCTAGTGAGTTCAACTACGAAAAGAAATATATAGAAATTCTTGGAAAGAAAATGGCTTATGTGGACAAAGGCCAAGGAGATCCGACGGTTTTTTTGCATGGGAATCCCACGTCTTCATATCTCTGGCGAAATATCATGCCTTACGCTGAAGAAGCCGGTCGGATTATTGCTCCTGACTTGATTGGTATGGGAGACTCAGAAAAACTTGAGAATCCTGGACCCAATAGTTATACCTTTGAAGAACACGCTAAATATCTCTACAAACTTTTTGAAGAACTTTCTTTGAATAATATCAACTTTGTAATCCATGACTGGGGTTCTGCTTTGGGGTTTAACTGGACAAGACTAAACCCCAGCAAAGTGAAAAGTATTACTTATATGGAAGCCATCATAGGTCCAATTGAGTCTTGGGAAGATTGGCCTGAAAATGGTATAAGCATTTTTCAGGGCTTTAGGTCTGAAGCTGGAGAAGAAATGGTCCTCAAAAAAAATATATTCGTTGAAAGAGTATTGGCGGGTGATGGTGCATTAACGGAAGTCGAAATGGAAACTTACATGAAACCTTTTAAAAACCCAGGAGAGGACAGAAGGCCAACTTTAACTTGGCCTAGACAAATTCCAATAGCTGGAGAGCCAGAGAATGTTGTCCAAATTGCTGCTGATTACGAATCTTTTTTATCTGAAAGTAATATTCCTAAGTTATTTGTAAATGCCGATCCGGGTGCAATATTGGTTGGCAACACAAGAGAGAGATCGAGGCTCTGGCCAAACCAGAAAGAAGTGACTGTGAAAGGTGGTCATTTCATTCAAGAAATTTCTCCACACGAAATTGGAGAGCATTTAAAAGAATTTCTAAGTAGTCTCGACTGAGTTTCTTCTAACCAGCTTAAATGCTAATAGAGCTGCTGGTATCAAAGAAAGAGAACAGAATACAAAGGACCCCGAATAATTGAAAATCTCCATTAAGGATGGGGCTAAATTGTTTCCTATTAAGGTTGAAATGTTTGCTAAACCCATAAATATTCCAAAATTAGTAGCACTTGTCTGTGAAAAGCAAAGGGTCATTAGAATAGCAAACATACAAACAGAGATAGCTGCTCCTGCCATATCTATTCCAAATATGATCACATAAGCGAAAAAGTTTGAGATGCCATCAGTAAACATACCTAAGAAAAAATAAATTAAAATCTGAACAAATATAAATAAGAAGAGAAGTAGATGTCTTTGATAATATGTGCCTAAAAACCCTGCTGTCAATCCCATTAAACCACCAGATAACAGCCCCCAAGGTCTCAAGCTTCCAATCATTTCGCCAGTCCAATTAAGTTCCTCTAGAAAAAATTTATTGTAAATTACCTCGTAGACTCCCGAACCTAGATTTATAAATATTAAAAATAAAATAGCCCACCAAGCCCTAGTATCTGTGAAAACCCTAGCAACCTCTTTAAATAAAACTTTTGGTGCCAGTATATTTTTTTGATTTAAAACAGGTTCATGACCGACTTTAAAATCGAGTTCTCTGGAAAGCAAAGGAACCAGAAAAATTAACATTATTAGTGTAATTAATATACCTATGCCAAAAGGAATCCCGAAAGAAAAGTAAAGTGTGGTCCCCAATAACATTCCTATTCCTTTTCCTGCTATTTGGCTTCCCCACATTAACCCATTTGCTTTACTTAAAGTTATCTCCTCTAGGCTGTCGGCAGCCAAAGCATCGGTAGACAGATCTTGAAAAGCTATACAAAAATTAACAAACATGCCGATTATTCCTATGGCATAAATAGATAACTCTGAACCCACTATTGTTAAAGGGGAAAGGGCACACACCATCCCCAATTGACTGGAAAGAATCCAAAATCTTCTTCTACCAAATTTCTGAATCGTAAAAGCATCCACAAAAGGCGCAAGAAAGATTTTTATTGTCCAAGGAATAAGTAGAAAGGAATTAAAGATAGCCAGTTCAGAAATAGAAGCTCCTTTTGAAGCAAAATATGTATTTAGTGCAAGAAATAAGAAGCCAACAGGCAACCCTTGAGCAAAATACAAGCTAGACAGACAAAATAGATGCCAAAAAGAACCTGAACTAAGAGTTCTATTATCAGTAAGAAGATTTAACATCAAATTTTTAAATTCAGTTATTTTTTTAGAATCTCTCATAAATGGTATTTTTAGACCCTACAAATGGTCTTTTTGTGTCTTCACTCAATGGATTACTGCTTGTTTCCTTAACTTCTTTAAGGGCCTCTTCTACGAGAGGGAAACTAGAAGATTTACCCTGCTGCACTCTCTTTCTCCAGGCGGAAGCACTGGCCGATAGTGAGATTGCCTCTTCATCACTTTCAGCACATATAGCGAAAATGCCTACACTCACTTTTGGAACATTAGAAAAGACCGAGGGCTTAAAATTTTTTCTGTAACGATCAGCTAAATGCAAACAATCTTGTTCAATAAAATGTGCCAAGGACATCGGCAAACCAAAAAAAGCAGCTAAGTCAGCCCCATTCTCAGAGGAAACTAAAAGCCAAGTCTCCGGTAAATTGCCTAAACCGGGAGTTACATCTACTGACTCAAAAGATTCTGTTTCTGGCTTCTCTCCGATCAAAAAAGATCTCAAATCATTCATTTTAGTAGTAAAGAATTCTGGTCCTGTGGTTTTAGAACCATATGCTAAAGCCCCAGCTTGAAAGGGATTGCTTCCTGGTGCCCTCCCCAAACCTAGATCTATTCTTCCAGGATATAAAGATTCTAAAAGCCTGAAATTCTCTGCAACCTTATATGGGCTGTAATGCATTAACATAACTCCACCAGAACCTATTCGAATTGAACTTGTTTCGTTTGCTAAAGAAGGGATAAATATTTCAGGAGAACACCCTGCAAAAGAATCAGAACCATGATGCTCAGCTACCCAAAATCTATGCATACCAATGGAATCACAGAATTTAGCTAGTTCTATTGTTTCTCTAATTGCAGAGTTTGCATCTGAGTTTGAAAAAATAGGAGACTGATCAACTGCACTTATCTTCACTGTTTAAGGTCCTAAAGGCTTGTCTTTAATGATCTGATCTAAAAACTCAGACATTCCAAATCCAACTTGCCCTTTATAACTATATTCCGTCATACCTTCAGCTATTCTAGTCGTTAACATTTTTCCTTCAGGATCTTCTCTTTTATTTCTTAAAGGGATAAGAGATAGAACCCTTCCCTCTATTTCATATTCTTCTTTATCTGTTTTAGCCCAGGCTTTAATGTTCTTTTGGTAATAATCTTCGTCGTACTCACTTTCTATAGAACAGTCTTTTATGGTCTCATATGCACCGTTATTTAGGACTAAGCCACCCCTACGTTCCTTACCTTCTCCCTGATGAACAATACTCAACATGAAGCCTATGTCTTTACTTATATTAATAGTTAACCATCTGTACCACTCTATTGCTTGCCAATATCTTGGTCCCCAACTCTTGTCTCTCAATCCATAACCTTGAATTTCCCATTCTTCATCTCCAACTTTAATTGATCCTTTTCCTGAGGTATGTTGCTCGTAATGAGCTTTAGAAAAACTCTTCTCGGGATCTATATTCAAAGAAGCTCCATCTTTTCTTACTGTTTCTCCACCAAACATTGGTGAAATACCTAGAATTTCTACCTGTACATCACAATTTACAGTTGGATTGGATTTAAAGGCCTTGCTTGGATCTACCATTTGCTTTGGATCACTTAGTAACAGGATTTTTCCACTATATGAGATAGTTAATTTCTTAAAGGGTTCCAAAACCTTAAAAACCATTCCGCCAGCATTAAATTCATCATTATTCTTTATTCTTGGTCTACCAAACATGAAACCAACTCTTCCATCCGGAAGGTAAAGACAACAGGTCATTTCCGCATAGCCTTCGTTAGGCCTATTACCCAATCTAAACCATCCACCCATTTTTTTCTCATGGTCAAAAACATTGAAATACATACTTTCATTGTAATTACTTGAAGAATCAGGAATGTGGTTAAACTCATCCTCAGGTTCTAATTTGACTATAAAATCACTCATAAAATAAAAATTAGTCTAATAAATAGCTATTAAAGTCAAAGCAGTTTATTAGAGAAAGTTTGTAGAGGCTATAATTAGGTAACAAAAAGATGATTATAAATCTATACACATCTCAAGAAACTAAAAAGCTTGATAGCCTAGCTATAAGAAAACAGAAAATTCCTGCTTTCACCCTAATGCAAAGAGCTTCTGAATTCTCGTTTAATGTGCTGCTAAACAACTGGCCTAATACTAAAAAAGTATTTGTATTTTGCGGCAGTGGAAATAATGCGGGGGATGGTTATTTAATAGCCCATCTAGCTAAAGAAATAGGAATGGAGGCATTCATAATTCAAGCATCGCCCTCCAATAAAATTTATGGAGCTTCAAGAAAGGCTTTTGAGTTAGCTACAGCTTCAAAAGTAAAGAAAATTTCTATTAAAAGTTTTAAAAATAAATCTATGAGAGATTCAGTTATTGTAGACGCCCTTTTGGGTACTGGTATCAAAGGAACTGTAAGGAGTGGGATATCTAAACTGATAATAGAAATTAATAAAAAATCAAAGAATACTCCTATACTTTCGGTTGATATACCATCAGGTATTTGCTCAAACAGAGGCATCGGACTAGGTGAACATATTCAAGCTGATGTAACAGCAACATTCATTGGCAGAAAAAGGGGTTGCTTTACCTCCATAGGCAGGACTGCTTGTGGAAACGTTGTGTTTGATGACCTGGGAATTTCTTCATCAACTAAAAATCAAATTAAAACTAATTGTCATCTTTTAGATATGGAAAAAAGTCTTCCTAAGCTAAAAAATAGAAAAGGAGATGCTCACAAAGGTGATTTTGGACATGTATTAATTATAGGAGGTGACAAAGGTTTTGGAGGAGCGGCGATTTTGGCATCAAAAGCAGCCGTTTTCTCTGGTTCAGGTCTAGTAAGTTTGGCTACCAGAAGTCTTCATGTCGAAGCTGCACTGTCTTCTTGTCCAGAATTAATGGTGACTGGAATAGAATCAGGTCAAGATTTAGAAGGCCTTTTAACTAAATCTACTGTGGTAGTGATAGGACCTGGATTAGGTCAGTCAGCTTGGTCAGAACAAATGTTACAAAGAACTTTTATGGAATCAAAAGACAGGAACTTACCGGTAGTTCTTGATGCTGATGGGCTCAACCTCCTTTCAAAACTTAAATTTAGTACCGGCATCCCTAAAAAAATGGTTGCAACACCCCATCCAGGAGAAGCAGCTAGATTGCTTAATAAAGAAGTATATGAAATACAAGAAGACCGATTTAAATCTGTAATTGGATTAGAAAAGAAACTTGGCTCTGTCTGTGTTCTTAAAGGCTCTGGTTCATTGGTTTGTTATAAAAAAGGCGGTAAACAAGAAATAGGTGTATGTGGTGCAGGAAATGCTGGTATGGCAAAAGGAGGAATGGGAGATGTGTTGGCTGGCTTAATAGGTAGTTTTATATCTCAAGGCCTTAGTTTAGTTGAAGCAACTGAAACAGCTGTTGACCTGCATTCAAAAGCTGCAGATATAGGATCCCTGGAACTGGGTATGACAATCACCCCTACTGATATCATTCGCAATATTAGATATTTTCTTAGATAAAGAATGAATTCATCAACTTTGATTTCTAACGGAAATCTAGAAACCGAAGACATTGGGAAGAAAATTTCAAATTCAGTTTTAAAAAAAAGTGATTCTTACCCTGTTTTAATATTTCTCATTGGAGAACTAGGAGCAGGTAAAACCACCTTATGCAAAGGATTCCTTAAAGGTTTGGGGCATAAAGATGTAGTAAGGAGTCCCACATATAATCTTGTAGAAACTTATGAATTCTCAAACTTAGTAGTCTTTCATTTTGATTTCTATCAAATTTCTCACCAAAAGGAATTAAGCAATGTTGGAATCCAAGAATATCTAGATACTAACAACTCCATATCCATAATAGAATGGCCAGAAAAGATGGCTTCTTTTTTACCTAACCCTGACGTACAGATAATTATTCATCATTCAGAGAAAAAAGAAGATCAGCGAAGCCTGGAAATTAAATCAAATGTTTCTATAAAACTTTAATTAAAAAAATGAAAAGATATATAGACATAAGACTTAAAAATAAATTTCTTCTAGTCCAGATACTCTTATTATTTGTAATAACTTTACCTGTTTTTTCAGAAGAAACTAAAGTTAGTCAGGATTCAATTTTTTGTTTTGTAGGAGATACAGGTCATGTTAATGAAATACAAAAAGATGTAGCCGACGCCCTTGCAGATTCACAATGCAACGCCATTTGGCATACCGGGGATATTATTTATCCAGATGGAATATCATCCAAAGATGATCCAAGATTTATGACAAATTTCCTAAAGCCTTTTAATAAAGTGTTCAATAAGGAAATTCCTTTCTTCCTTACCTTGGGAAATCATGACTACAAAAAAGAACCTAAATCTTATCTAGAAATAGCAAAAAATAATTCACTTATAGTGTATCCAAATAATTATTACTCAAATAGATACGGTAAATTGTGTATTTTTTCTTTAGACACTACTATTTTTGACAAGCTTTATCTCTTTTATAAAAGAAGAGAACAAAAAAGCTGGTTGGGGAGGATAAAAGAAGACATGGCTTCCTCATGTGAGCTCTCGATAGCAGTAGCTCACCATCCTTTATTCAGCTCAGGAGATAGAAAAAAAGCAACTCCACAACTCTCAAGATTTTTAGAAGCGGATATATTTGGTACCTTTGATCTTTATATAGCGGGACACAATCATGTACTTGCCGATGAAGGTGAAAGAAGAGGAACAAGGCAGCTTATTTCAGGTACAGGAAGTCTCCCGGGGGGTTCGCCAGAGGAACAGCCAGAAGGAAAATTTAATGTAGAAACACCTGGTTTCTTAAAACTTGAACTTAAAGAAATAGATAATAAAGTTGTTGCTGAGTATTCTTTTATACAAGCACAAGATAATCTAGTCCTCTGGAAGGGACTAAAGATTGGAAGTGGAATCAGAAAAAATAATTAATTTAATAACAAGGATTTAAATGAGTTTAGTAGAAGGAAAGAATTGTTTAATTACAGGCGCTACAAGCGGTATAGGTAGATCTACTGCGCTAGCATTAAGTAAGATGGGGGCAAACATATTTTTTATTGCAAGAAACCCACAAAAGGCTAAAGAGTTAACAGAAGAAATTGAAAGAGCATCTGGTAAACCTCCCTACTCAATTATTGCTGACCTCTCTTCCTTTAAACAAATAGAAAAAGCTGCTGAAGAATATAAGTCTTTAAATAAACCTATAGATGTACTGTTAAACAATGCAGGCATTATGAATACTGAGAGAAGGGTTACTGAAGATGGGTTAGAAGAAGTTTTTGCTGTAAATCACCTGGCATACTTTTTATTAACTAATTTATTAATAGAAAAGATTTTAGAAAGTAGCCTTAAAAGAGTAGTTAATGTCTCTTCTGATGCACATCGCTTCCTTAAATCAATGAACTTTGATGATCTCCAATCAGAAGAAGAATTTAAAATGTTTTCTGCATACGGTCAGTCAAAGTTAGCAAACATTCTTTTTACTAAGAAACTTTCCTCCTTGTATCAAGAAGAAGGGTTAACAACTAACTGTTTACACCCAGGCTTTGTATCAACTTCGATAGGAGCTCAAAATGAGAATTTAGCTTTTTTTGCTAGACTTATTAGATGGGTCTCTCCATTAATTGCTAAACCTAGCGACAAAGGTGCGGAAACTTCAATCTATTTATGTAGTTCTGAAGAAGTTACAAGTATCTCGGGAGATTATTTTATAGACTGCAAAAAGGCCAAGATAACAGAAGGTGCTAAAAGTAAAGAGGATGCAGAAAGGCTTTGGAAAATTAGTTTGGAATTAACTGGGCTTAATTAAACTAATTTTAGACAGTAGAAATAGGATCTACATCAATTGACCATCTAACTTTTCTGGTCTGTTTGGGTAAGTATAAGAAGGACTGCAAATGGTCTGCAAGATTATGTAGGGATTTTCTACTTGAAGAAAAAAAGCTAACTTCCCATCTGTACACTCCAGATTTTTTTTCCATCAATGATGGTAAGGGTCCAATTATCTTCATGCCCTTGGATAAGTGTTGAGAATTATTTATGTAATCTAGGCAAGCTACTAAAAAGTCCCTCGACTGCAAGCCATTAAAGGATTCTGCTTGTAATTTAATTTGAAAAGAAAAGGGAGGCGATTTTGTGGAAGCTCGATCTTTAATAATTTTTTTAACAAAACTTTCGTAGTCACCTTTCAGCAATTCCTCCATTTGAGGGTGTTCCTGGCAATAGGTTTGTAAAATGACTTTTCCTGGTTTTTTTTCCCTACCTGCCCTTCCAGAAACCTGGGTTATTAATTGGGCTACTCTCTCACTGCCCCTGAAGTCGGCACTAAATATACCTGAATCAGCATCTAGTATTGCTACCAAAGTAACATCAGGAAAATGATGACCTTTAGCAAGCATCTGTGTTCCTACCAGTATTAAAGGTTCCCCTTCTTCAATTACTTTTAAATAATTTGTAAAAGCATTCTTCTTACGAGTTGAATCGCTATCTATTCTGAGAACGGGATATTGATCAAATTTTTTCTTCAAATAAGTTTCTATCCTTTCCGTACCCAAACCATAAGATTCGAATTCATTATGCTTACAAGAAGGACATTCTGCGTACAAAGGTTTTTTATGTTCACAATGATGGCAATGTAGTTGGACAGGATTTGAATGAAGTGTCATATGAGCATCACATCTATCACAATAAGAAACCCATCCACAAGACTTACAAATTAAAGAACAAGCAAAACCTCTGCGGTTCAAAAAAACCAGCACCTGATTCTTTTTATTTAGTTCATCTCTGATCTCTTCCAATAGCTGTTCTGAAAAACCTTCTTCCAAGACCTTACCTTTTAAATCTAAAGGGATAAAAGTAGGTAAATCTGCACCCGTGGCTCTATGCTTTAAAGTCAGTAAATTATATTTACCATTCAAGGCATTAGACATGCTTTCAACTGAAGGCGTAGCTGAGGCAAGAAGTGTAGGAATACTATTTAGCTTAGCCCTGTATAAGGCAATATCTCTAGCTGAGTATCTAAACCTATCTGCCTGTTTAAAAGAAGCATCATGTTCTTCATCAACAACTATAACGCCTAAATTTTTCATTGGGATAAAAACACTAGACCTTGTTCCTATTACAATGTCATACAGACCTCTCTGTGCTCCTAGCCAGACATCCAGACGTTCTCTTTCATTTTTAGCGGAGTGAAAAGAAGCCACCCTATCTCCAAACATTTCTTTGAATCTTCTTTCTGCCTGAGGAGCTAGACCTATTTCCGGTATTAAAACTAATGCCTGTTTCCCTTGGTCTACTAATTGTTTTATGCACCTTAAATAGACTTCAGTCTTTCCACTGCCAGTCACACCATTAATCAAAAAGATCTTGTTGCTACTAAGTTCTTTAGAAATTACTTCAATAGACTCTTGCTGTTCTCGTGTTAGTTTTTTTTCTTCCTTAGTTTCCAAACCTACAGATTTAATTGGTGGTTGTTCTATGCTTAACTTTTTAATGAGTTCTTTTTTAGAAAGATTGTTTAATATTGATATTGATATGCCATAAGCTTTCAAGGACTGCTGGGACATACCTCCTCTCTCTCTTAAAAGCTCTAAGGCTTCCCTTTGTTTAGGAGCTCTCTTAAAAATAGATAAATCAAAGAAATCCCCTTTGTCAGTAACTTTCCAGTAAGTAGATCTTCTGAATCTCGCTTCTGCACCTTTTCTTAAGGACGGCGGAAAAAAATAAGAAATGACTTCTCCTAGGGGGTGGTGATAATAACGAGAAGCCCAATCAGCAAGGTCTAGTAAAGTTTCATCTAGAAGAGACTCTTCATCTAGAATCTCTTTAATATACTTGTAGCTTGCTCTTTTAGACTTAATCGGATCAGAATAAGTCCAAAATATTCCAGTTACTATTCTATTACCGAAGGGAACTTTAAGTCGCAAACCCTTCTTGAATTTCTTATTTTTATATTCCTTTGGAACCTTATAAGTGAAATTCTCTAGCAAGGGAACTGGAATTAGAACATCGATTAAATCTCCTGACATACAACTATTTTAGTCTGTTTTTTTAAGATTTCTTTGAATTTGCCATGTTGATTTGGTCTGGTATAGTGCGCGATCAAATTTGAAGAATAAAGATTAAATATGAGGCAAGGAATACATCCCGAATACACAGAAATAAAAGCAACTTGTAGTTGCGGCAACATTATTGTGATCAATTCCACTTTAAAGGAAGACATAAGCCTTGATGTCTGTTCTTCTTGTCATCCTTTTTACACTGGCAAACAAAAACTTGTTGATACTGGTGGAAGGGTTGAAAGGTTTGAAAAACGCTTTGGGAAAAAAGGAAAAACAGAAAACAAGAAGAAGGAAGAATCATTAAAACAACCAAAGGTTGATACTGTTGATGAAGTTAAGGCTGAAGAGGTCGAAGAGAAATCTCCAAAAAAAGAAGCCGCTAAAAAATCAACTTCAAAGAAAGAGCCAAAGAAAGAAGAGAAAGCTCCAAAAAAAGAAGCTGATAAAGAATAATTAAAATTTCTAAATTACCTCACTAATAAAATCTATTATCTTTTTTGAGATAGCCTTTTTGCTATCTTTAGAAATAAAATAATCATCCTTAGGGGTTATAAGAGTGACTTCATTTTCTTCGGAATCAAATCCTATATCTGTCTTTGAAACATCATTTGCAATAATCAGGTCTAAATTTTTTGAACTTAGTTTTTCCCTGGCATTTTTTATTACATCTTGGGTCTCAGCTGCAAATCCAACCACAAAAGGCCTTTTTGTTTGCGAGCTGACGCCCTTCAAAATATCAATATTTTCTTCTAATTCGAATCTTATAGATTTTCTTTCTTTGTCTTTCTTGATCTTGTTTTTGTATTCTTTGCTCGGTTTGTAATCAGAAACCGCTGCACTTCCAATAAAAATATCTGTTGAATTCAAATGATGTTGAACCGCTTCATACATCTCTTTTGCTGTCCTCACACTTACAAAGTGCAAGTGCTCTGGAGCATTTAAATCAGTAGGCCCACTAATCAAAACTACTTCGGCACCAGCTTCTAAAGCTGCATTTGCTAAAGCATAACCCATTTTTCCAGAGCTTCTATTAGTTAAATATCGTACTGGGTCTATGGGTTCTTGTGTTGGCCCAGCAGTTACTACAACTTTTTTTGAAATTAATTTCCCTCTTTTAAATAAAGATGAAAAAATAGTTAATACTTCTTCTGGTTCAAGCATCCTTCCTATGCCAACATCGCCGCAAGCCTGTTCTCCTGTTCCAGGGCCACAAATAAGAGTGTTATTAGCAACTAGTTTAGAAACATTGTCTTGTGTTCTTGAATCTCGCCACATGGCCTGGTTCATGGCAGGAGCTATAGCAATAGGACCATCGAAAGCTAAGGTTATGGTTGTTAGTAAATCATCTCCCCTTCCACTTGCAAGTCTAGATATAGTTTCTGCTGTGCAAGGTGCTATTAATAGTGCATCTGCCCATCTTGCTAATTCAATATGGCTCATTGCAGCTTCAGCATTTATATCTAATAAATCTGATGAAATAGGATTGGCTGAAAGTGCCTGCAAGGTTAAAGGAGTTACAAACTCATGCGAAGATTTAGTCATAACAACCCTCACATCTGCATTCAATTTCTTTAGAGACCTTACTATTTCAGCCGATTTATAAGCTGCAATTCCTCCCGTAACTCCAAGAAGGATATTTTTATTTTTTAAAGATTTCACTTCTTTCTCTTGTGCGAAGCGCGATTATAGCTTCATAATCTTGCTTGAGGTTAGTCCTTCTGGTATAAAACGCGCCTTTCATAAAGGTTTTAAATAATAATGTCTAAAGTTTGTCAGGTTACAGGGAAAAAGCCCTTAAAAGGGAATAATGTTTCTCATGCAAAAAACAGGAGCAGAAGGACTTTTGAACCCAATCTTCATAAGCACAAGTTTTGGATTGAGTCTGAAAAGAGATATGTAAATCTAACTGTATCTGCTAAAGGCATGAGAATAATAGATAAAAAGGGGATTGATGAAGTTCTTTCAGAGATTCGATCAAGGGGTGAAAAGATATGAGAGAGAAAATTAAATTAGTATCAACAGCAGGAACCGGGCATTACTATACAACTGATAAGAATAAATCTACGACGCCGGACAAAATAGAAATTAAAAAATTTGATCCTGTAGCTAGAAAACACGTAATCTACAAAGAGGACAAGATTAAGTAATTCCCGCCGCTTCCTTTATAACTCTTTTCTTTAGAGTGCTACTTTTAGTAGCTATACTGAAAGCAAAATTTCTTGCTAATTTTACCCAAGGGTCTGACGTTTCAAATCCCTCTTTAAAAAGTTCCATCATTGCAGCCATTGTTAAATTTGGAACCTTTCTGGATCTTTCATAATCTTTAAGAGTTCTTTTAGATCCTATATCCAGTCCACTTCTCCTGGCCTTTATAAGAACAGCACTCAGACTAGTCACATCAGACAAACCTATATTTAATCCTTGCCCTGCTAGGGGATGAAAAGAATGAGCAGAGTCACCTACCAAGGCCACACGCTCAGAAAAATAATTTTTTGCATGCAACTGATTGAGTGGGAAAGACCTTATGTCAGTCTTTAAATCTATTTTTCCTAATATTTGTTCTGTCCTCTCTTCCAGTTCTTTTACAAATTCTTCTGGAGTTAACTTTTGAAGTTTATCCGCATAATCAATTTCTGCTGACCAAACTAGTGAGATATTAGATCCTTCATTAAAATCAAAAGGCAAAAGTGCTATGGGGCCCTTTGGGGTAAATACTTGCCAGGCAGTGTAGTCATGAAATTTTTCAGTCTTTAACTCTGCTACAAAAGCCCTTTGATCATAACTCCAAGTCCTAGTTTTAATTTTTGCTTTTTTCCTCAAAGTTGAATTAATACCATCAGCTCCAATGATAAGTTTTGAAGTTACTCCCTCACCACCCAAAAAAGACATGGAGATTTCCTTTTCTTTTATGTTAATTCCTGATAACTCAGTTTGTTGCCTAAGAGTAATTTCGGGAGAATCTTGAATAAGCTTATTAAGGCTTTTTAAAATTGTATTATTTGAAATGACATAACCCAATTCTTTCTTTTTTATCTCTTCAGCCAGAAATTCTAAAGGTGAACTACCTTTAGAATCCCAAACAAACATCCTTTGGAATGGTGTAGTTTGTTTTTTAAGCTCATTCCAAATATTTAGCTCTTTAAATAGAGCAATTGAAGATAAATTCAAGGCTAATGTTCTGTCTTGTAATATAGAGCTTTTAGAAAGATTTAATGGGCTACCTCGATCAACTAAAGTAACTTTAATTCCTTGCTTTGATAACAGGCATGCTAAAGCAGAACCAACAATGCCCGCCCCCACTACAGTTATTTCAGAATCCACGCTTATTATCTTAAGCTTTCTATTTCTTTAATATCTCGAGGAGCATTTGCAGTTATTACTTCATGTCCATTTTCAGTTACTAACAGATCATCTTCTATTCTGACACCTATTCCCAACCACTTATCCTCTACGCCCTCAAGTGAGTCCAAAATATAAATTCCTGGCTCAATGGTAAGAACCATACCTGGCTCTAGATCTCTCCACTCTCCATTCTTCTTGTAATTACCTACATCGTGAACATCCATACCTAACCAGTGGCCTATTCTGTGCATATAGAATTTTGTGTATCCTTCTTTCTTGATTAGCTCTTCAGCCTTTCCTTTCAGGAGACCCAAATCTATTAATCCTTCAGTAATAACTTTCACCGAAACCTCTTGAGCTCTTATCCATGGATTCCCTGGTTTAATCTCTGCGCACGCTTTTTGGTGAGCTTCTAGAACAACTTCATAAATCTTTTTCTGTTCCTCAGAAAATTTTTTTCCGACAGGGAAAGTTCTCGTTACATCGGAGGCATAGTGTTCGTATTCACAACCGGCATCTACTAAGACAAGATCTCCATCTTTCAATTCAGAGCTATTTTCATTGTAATGAAGGATACAAGAATTATTCCCCCCTCCTACAATAGAGTTATAGGCAGGGAATTTTGCCCCTCCTTGCATAAAAGCATGAAGATATTCTGATTCCAATTGGTACTCATACATGCCTGGACAAACATTGGTTATGGCACGAATATGGGCTTCGCATGTAATCTCTCCAGCTCTTCTCATTAATAAAAGCTCATCTTGGGTTTTAATTAATCTCAATTCATCTAATAATGAATCTAAGGAAAGTAAATTCTCAGCTACTTCCGAACCTTGTCTTTTGTTGGCCCTAATATGGTCTAGCCAGTTGTCCAAACGCAGATTAATTCCATTAGGAGAACTCATCGAATAATAAATATTTCTAGAACCTTCTAGTAGTTCAGGCATTATTTCGTCGATAAGCGAAATACTATAAGCTTCATCTGCTCCGTGAACTTCCCTTGCACCATCTTGGCCCGACCTAAAACCATCCCACTGTTCTCTTAAAGGATCTCTGTCCCTACAAAAAATGACGTATTTTCTTTTCTTTGCTGAAGGCCTAATAACTATTATTGATTCGGGTTCATTAAATCCGGAAAGATAGTAAAAGTTACTGTCTTGCCTAAAAGGATAGTCAGAATCTGAGTTCCTGGATTTAATGTTAGAGGAAGATAATAAAATAACTGAATCATCTAATACTAACTCAGATAATTTTTTTCTTCTTGATGAAAAATCAATAGCTTTGTCTGTCATCTTCTTTTCCTTTTTTTCATCCTACCAATTGAGATGCCACTGGCAAGAAAAACTCTTCATCTGTAAACTTAATGAGTTGGGAAAGAAATGTCAGATAAAGAATTTTTGGACTTAGAAGTTCAGGTTAAAAACCTCATTAAACTTAGTAAACAACTGAAAGAATCCAATATTCATTTACTCAAAAAAAACAAAGAATTATCTATTAAGGAACAGAAACTTTCGGAAACACTTACCTCTTCAGCAAAAAAAATTGAAAGACTCATTAAAGATCTCAAAAAAAGGTGAAGTAACCTAAATGGAAAAGAATATTACAAAAGTAAAAATTTTAGGTCAGGAATATAAAATTTCCTGTCCCCCCGAAGAGAGTGATCAGGTAAAGGATGCTGCAAAGTTTTTTAATAAGAGACTAAAAGAAATTAGACAAAATACTAAGCTAGATGAGTCTAAGGCAGCTATTATTGCCGGTCTCAATATAAGCAATGATTACTTAAAAAACCTCTCTTCTTCTAAGCAAGTAGTTCAGTCAAATTCAGGAATTAAATCCTTAAGTAAACAAATTGAAAAACAGCTAGAAAGTTTGTCAAAATTAGATTCTTAATCAGTTATACTTTATTTTGCTTCCTGGTTTATTCGATAGCTGGTGAGACCCTCGAGCCGATATTGAATAATTAGGAGATTTTGGAAAGTCTTGTTGAGCATACCTTTCTTGGCGAGCCTGATGGACTGACGAAATCACCGCCTTGGACCTCTCGGTTCAGGGCTGCATCAGTAACGGTATTCCGGGAAGCTCTTTTTGCATGACCTATAAAGTTTCTCTTAGAAAAGAAAAAATCCAAGAAAGAGATTCAATATCCAACAAAGAAAGAGCTCTTGCTGAAAAAAATACGGCGGCGCACTTTATCAATACTTATGGAGAACTTGATTTCGGGAAAGTTTCAATTTATTTCCCCATCAAAAATGAGGTACCTACAGAAACAATAACTAGATATATTAAAGAGTTGGGAAAAAAGTGTTTTTTACCATTAATTGACAAGGACTTAAATAACAAAGAAATGAAATTTTCTGAATTCACCAACGAAGCTTCCTTGGTGAAAAATAAATTCAATATACCAGAATCATTAAACAGCCCTCTTGTTATCGCCTCTGAATTGGAGTTGGTCATTATGCCTTTAGTCGCTTTTGACAATAAGGGTTATAGGTTAGGAATGGGGCAAGGATATTATGATTTCACCTTTAAAAATTTCCAGTTAAATAAGAAGCAAGTATTTTTGGGTCTTGCATATGATTTCCAAAAAACAGAAAGTTGCTATCCCGAGGAGCACGATTTAAAAATGGATGCAGTTATATGTCCTTCAGGGATCTATAAATTTTCTTAGCTATTCTAGAAAAGACAAATAGGCTGAGTTATCAGATTCGTTCCAAAATGGAAAACCTGTTTTACTAAGATGTTTTGTTAGTCTTTGAGTTTCACTTGAGTTGGCCTGAAAACCTACTAATACTCGTCCATAGGCTGAACCTTGATTCCTATAGTGAAACAATGTGATATTCCATTTATCACCCAATTCATTAAGAAAATCCATCAAGGCTCCAGGCCTTTCTGGAAACTCAACTCTGAATATTTGTTCGCCATAAGAAATTATGTCTTTTGGTGCCCTGCCCCCCACCATATGTTTAACATGTAATTTAGCCATTTCGTTGTCAGATAAATCTTTGGGTGAGTAACCTTTGTTTTTTAGTTCCTTTATAAACCCTGTCTTTTCTTTTGGGTCCTCACTTACTCTACAAGCCACAAATATATTCGCCTCTCCCTCATCATCAATACGGTAATTGAATTCTGTAATCATCCTTTTACCTAAATCTTTACAGAATTTTCTAAAACTACCTTTTTCTTCCGGTATACAAACACTCAGCAAGACCTCTTTCTTCTCTCCTAATTGAACTCGTTCAACTATATGAGAAAGACGATCGAAATTTAGGTTTGCTCCTGAATTAATTGCTACCAGATTTTTATTCTTCCATCCTCTACTCTTAGCCAATTTCTTAAGGCCTGCTAAAGATAATGCTCCAGCTGGTTCTGAAATACTTCTTGTTTCTTGAAATATATCTTCTACTGCTGCGCAGATCTCATCTACAGTTACTGTAACCACTTCATCTATGCATTCCTTAATTATGGGGAAAGTAACTTTACCGACTTGCTTTATAGCTACGGCATCTACAAAAAGCCCTACTTCTTTTAAAGTCACCCTACGATCAGCCTTAATAGACTCATATAATCCCGCTGCTTCTTTAGGTTCCACCCCTATAATTTTGATACTCGGTTTTAAGTTTTTAATGTATGCGCCTATGCCAGCTATTAAACCCCCTCCTCCAACAGGAACAAACACTGCATCTATTTTGTTGTCACACTCATCAAGGATTTCCTTACCTATAGTTCCTTGACCTGCAATTACATCTGGATCATCAAAAGGATGAACAAAAGAAAATTTAGGGTTTTTTGATAATTTTATGGCATGTACATAGGCATCATCATAACTATCACCAACAAGAACAACCTTTGCACCTAAATTCTTTACTGCCTTTACCTTAATACTTGGAGTAGTAACCGGCATAACTATAGTTGATTTTAATTTAAGCTTTCTCGCAGAATAAGCTACACCCTGAGCATGATTTCCAGCGGAAGCAGTAATTACTCTTTCAACATCCCCTTTTTCTTTGAGAAGAGAAATCTTGTTATATGCTCCTCTTAACTTAAAAGAAAAAACCGGTTGAAGGTCCTCCCTCTTTAGAAGGACATTATTCTTTATCTCCTTTGAGAGATAACTTGCTGAAGATAAAGGTGTAATATTGGCCACATCATAAACTCTACTTTCCTGAATCTTCTTTAAATATTTTTTTGATTTAGATAATTTCATTTCTTTTATTTATCTCCCCATTTAAAGGGAGCGCAATTATACTTACCGGATAATTAATTGCACAAAAAAATCTAAAATTATGGATAAAGAGGAAAAAAAGAAGCAATCTGCTGAAAAAGCATACGAAATAGTCAAAAAAGGTCTCAATAGAGATACAGTTTTAGGTATTGGAACAGGATCTACTACAAATTACTTTATAGAAATACTAAATCAGGAGAAATTAGACCTAAAAGGAGCAGTATGCAGTTCAAATGCCTCTGAAAAGTATCTAAAAAAATCCAATATTGAGATTCTCAGTTTAAATGATGTACATAAAATAGATTTTTATGTTGATGGAGCTGATGAATTTAATAGTAGAAAAGAATTGATTAAGGGCGGGGGTGGAGCTTTAACAAGAGAAAAGATATTAGCCCATTCTTCTGAAACATTTATTTGCATAGTTGATGACTCTAAGTATTCAGATTTATTGGGTAATTTTCCTGTGCCCATTGAGGTCATAGATTTAGCCAGAAGTGCAATTTCCAGAGAAGTAATGAAAATGGGCGGCAGGCCAGTTTATAGAAATAATTTTGTTACAGATAATGGTCATCAAATAATTGATGTACACAATTTAGATTTAAATGTTCCTTACGAAACTGAGCTGACAATAAATAAGATTCCTGGGGTAGTTGAGAACGGAATTTTTTCTTCAAGGAAGGCAGATATCATCCTTCTAGCTACAGATAGTGGCATTGAAGAAATTAAAGATTAATACCTATTAAATAAGGATGTATAAGTAAGTAAGTACTTACTTTTATTTTATAAAAGAGATTTGATTGAAGAAATTAATTCAGAGCTATTTGGCTCTACTTTTGTATTAAAACTAGATACCTTACCGTCTCTTCCTATGAGGTACTTATGAAAATTCCATCCTGGTTCAATGCCTGTTTCCTTTATTAATTCTTTATAAAAATTATTAGCATTTCTGCCCTTTACTGGAGAAGTGGCAAACATCGGAAAAGTTACTCCATATTCTGTGCTACAAAACTCCTTGATATCAGATTCATCACTAAATTCTTGCCATAGAAAGTCTCTTGAAGGGAACGCAAGAATTACAAAATCTTCATCTTTTAGTTCTTTGTACAAATTCTGTAAGCCAGTGTACTGAGGTGTATAACCGCAGCGGCTGGCTACATTGACAGCTAAAATGACTTTATTCTTGTACTGACAGAGACTTTCAGTCTCTTTTGAGTCTAAAAGTCTTACTTCATGATCTAATACTTCTGGACAGTTAGCTAATAAGCTACCACTTAAATAAAATATAACGAGAGTAATGAGTGTTTTTTTCATAGTTCCTTCCTAAATAATCCAAACTTCCGTATCTATATTCACACTATTAAACAAAGAAATAACATCAGAATTGTACATTCTAACACAGCCATCTGAAGCGGGTTTCCCTATTAATCCCTCTTCTGCAGTACCATGGATATAGATATACCTAGATTTTGAATCTACGCCTGATCCTAGGTTTTTGCCTTCCTCTAGGCCTGTTAGCCACAAAATTCTTGACGTAACTACATCAAATTCAGTATCTATGGGCTCTTTAATAATATTAGCAATTGCTCCTGTCCACCTTCTACCCTTTAAAATAGCACCTTCTGGAAGTCCTTCTCCTATCTTTTCTGAGATTTTATGCCTTCCTAGGGGGGTTTTAAAGCTATTTACTTGAGATCCTGTACCATACACGGAAGTAGAAACACTGTAAATCTCATCTATTTTTCCCATTTTTAAGAAAAAAAGCTGTTGAGTAGCTATATCAACTACGATTAGTTCTTCTAATTCTCTATATTCTGTTGAGATACTTTCTATATTAGCTAAAGCCATATAATTACTGGGTTTTTCTAGAGTAACTGTACATGATATTAAGAATAAAGTAATGAATAATATTACAAAATTGATATATTTATTGTATAAATGTTTATTATATATTTTAATATATTTTTTATAGAACATTTGTTCTTTTATATAATAAAAGGTACATATAGATTAACATTATATATCCATATATAAAGTAATTTCCAACAATAGAATATGGAGTTTTGCCTTCATATATTGATACACTTTCTTTTATTTGCTTATCCTCAAAGAATCCTTGCCTATTCACTACATTCCCTTTTCTATCAATAATAGCGCTAATTCCGCTATTTGTTGCCCTAACAAGACTTTTTTGATGTTCTTGGGCCCTTGATTGGGCAATCTCTAGGTGCTGTTCTGGTCCAATAGATGCTCCAAACCAAGTATCATTGCTTATTGTAACTAATAAATTGCTATCATTAGCTGTTTTTCTTACTAAATCACTAAAAGCTATCTCATAGCAAATACTTGCGGAAATAGCTATATTATGCGCTTTTAGAAGGCTATATGACTCTCCTGGAAGGGTATTTATAAGGTTTATACCCAAAATATCAAGAATTTTGTCTAAATAGCTCCTTAAGGGTATGTATTCTCCAAAGGGGACTAGGTGTATCTTGTCATAATGGCCTTTTATAGCCCCAAACCCTTCTATTCTGTTATATCTCTCAATTAAGCCTGGATTTTGTATATCTTTTGCAATTATTCCGCTAATTAAAGATATATTTCTTGATTTAGCTTGTTTTTCAATATCTGAGATCCAGGTATGCAAGTCCCCCTTATCAAAAATGATTGCAGTTTCAGGAAAAAAGATGAATTCTCCTTCTTGAGCATCAGAAATAGAGTTGTTAATCATATTCATAGTCTTTCTGACTCCCTCAGAGCTCCATTTTTCTTCTAATGTTAGATTTGGCTGATAAATAGACGCCTGAATGATTGAAATTTCTTTAGTCCAATTTATTTTATTCAAGGTAAATGAAGAGAGAAGAAAAATGACTATTATGAGGGCAGGGGACCAATGTATTTTTTTCTTATTTCTAACAATAAGAACTAAACTACCGGAAATCATTACAGCTAAAATTGATGCACCATAAGTGCCTAATATTGGTATCCATCCGCCCATAGAGGTGCCCGCTAAAGATGTTCCAACTATAAGCCATGGGAACCCTGTAAATAAATAGCTTCTAATAATCTCTACTGTTACCCAAACAACAGGAAAGAATAATAAATAATTCAAATTTTTATTACCGGTTCTAAACTTTTTTATTAGATAGAAGGTTAAGCCTGTATATAAAGATAAGAAGAAGATGAATAAAGTAGTAATAAGTAAGGAACTTAATATACCTTGGTTTCCATGATAGTGAATACTCACATACACCCAAGATATACCTAAGCCCCATTGGCCGATTCCATAAAATAATCCCAGTAAAAATGTATTTTTTTCTACCCTTTCACTTGCTAAGTAAAGAGCTAAAGAAATAGAAAGAATTGTTAGAGGCCAATAGTCAAATGGAGCGAATCCTAAAGGAAATAATAGCCCACACAAAAGCGCTAATAAATACTTGCTCATTGATCAGTAATCTTAAGTCTGAGAGAGTTTAGCTCAAATGATTTATTTAGACTTAATTACTCTTATTTTCTTGAGTCTTCTTTTTTCAGTAGATGCAATAACAAACCTTAGATTACCTATTGAGATTGCATCATTGGTTCTAGGAAATCTTGCAAAATGATGCATAACTATACCTCCTAAGGTATCAAAATCTTTATGACCCAACTCAGAGTTAAATTCTTTATTAAAATCTTCTATTGGAATAAGAGCTGATACTAAAAACTCTTCATCAGATAGCCTTTTTACCATCTGGTCTTGTAAATCATCATGTTCATCTTCTATTTCCCCAACTATTTCTTCTAATACATCTTCTATTGTTACTAAACCTGTAATTCCACCATATTCGTCTATAACAATCGCCATATGGTTCCTGCTTGCTCTAAATTCATCCAGAAGGGTATTCAGCTTTTTGCTTTCTGGAACAAGAACAGCGGGTCTAAGCAGGCTATTTAGCTCTAATTTGACTGTATTTTTAGGAGAAAGGAGGGGCAAAAGGTCTTTTGCAAGAAGAATCCCTTCAATTTCTTCAGTTTCCTTGTTAAATACTGGAAATCTTGAATGTCTTGATTTAATTATCCTAGGAAGGAAATCTTCAGGTTCCTCAGTTGAATCAACAAAGATTATTTGAGGTTTAGGTATCATGATTTCTCTTACTTTTGAAGTAGAAACCTTCAAAGCTCCTTCCATCATACTTAAAGTACCTTTTTCAAGGACTCCTCTATCGCTAGAATCCCTTATGGATCCAGCTATATCTTGCTTGTTTTGGGGTTTATAAGAGAAGTTCCGATATATCCCTTTTATCTTATCTCTAATTTTCTTTGTAATTCCTAGCCTTTGCGGCTCTACCGAACTACTTGGGGGTTCGTCGTTCATTAACGCCTTATACTTATAAACACACGACAATCATAGTTCTATTAGGTATGGGTCTTCAATACCTAATTTACTTAATATGCTTTTTTCTATTTGTTCCATTTTTGAAGCTTCTCTATCTGAACCATGTTTATACCCGAGTAGATGCAATACTCCGTGAACAAATAAATGAAGCAAATGATCTAAAAAATCTTTATTTTGTTCTTTAGCCTCTTTTTTTAGAACATCAACGCAGATAGCAATATCTCCAACAGAATTATTATTCTCATCTGTCTCGTTAGGGTCTGGTAAAAAAGACAATACGTTAGTTTCCTTATTTGAACCTGAAAAAGAATAATTTAGTTTCTTCATATTCCTTATGTTGATAAACCTAAGGGATACAGTTAAACAAGAGTTATTAGTTTTAGAAGTCTTTAATTCTTTATTAATTAGATCTAGACCTTTAATCAAAATCTGTTTTTTTATATTTAGATGTACATCCTCATCCTTGCTAATAAGGATATCGGCTAGAAAGAAATTCATCGACTTTTAAATTTTTCGTAAGCTTCTACAATCTTTTGCACAAGCGAATGTCTGGCCACATCTTTAGAAGAAAATCTAACTAACCCTACATCTTTTAATTCTCTTAAAATATCTAAGGCATGTATAAGGCCAGATGTTATATCTTTGGGTAGATCTATTTGAGTTAGATCGCCAGTAACTATTACTTTGGAACCATATCCAAATCTTGTTAGAAACATTTTCATTTGTTCAGGTGTTGTATTTTGTCCTTCATCGAGAATTATGAAGGATTTGTTTAAAGTTCTTCCTCTCATAAAGGCGAGGGGAGCAATTTCTATTACATTATTTTCTATTAGTTTATTGGTTTCTTTAAACCCTAAGGTCTGGAAAAGAGCATCATAGAGTGGTCTCAAGTATGGATCTACCTTTTGGCTTAAGTCACCAGGAAGGAATCCTAACTTCTCTCCTGCCTCAACAGCAGGGCGGGTAACAACTACCTTTTCAACCTTTCCAGTTATTAGTTCATTAACTGCTGCAGCTACTGCAAGGTAAGTCTTACCTGTTCCTGCGGGCCCAATGCCAAAGACAAGCTCTTTATTAGATATAACTTCTAAGTACTTTTGTTGATTTGTTCCTTTAGGAGAAACCAATGTTTTGGGTGTCTTTAAGACAATTTTTTCATTACGGTGTTTCCCGCTTGCATCAGTAGAAGAGTTCTGGTTCATGACTTCCCTTAAATATAAATGTATTTCTTCTGGAGGAACAACAGTTTTTTCCTCCAATTTTTGATACAGACCCTTCAGAACCGTCTCTGCAGCTGAAGTATTTAAACTATTGCCTCTAACTTTAAACTTAGAACCTCTATTGCTTATCTTAATTTCAAGAGCTTCTTCAATCTGCTTGAGAGTTGAGTTTGTAGGACCACAAAGTCTGTTAATTCTGTCTTGGTCTTCTGGGTCTAGATCAAACCTTAAGCTCTTCTCCATTTAAGCCATAACCCCTCGTAATGAATTTGGCATGACATCTACTATTTCTAAATTAATAAATTGCCCAACAAGATCTTTACCTTTGGAATTAAAGTTAACAACTCTATTGTTTTCAGTTCTAGCCTGAAGCTCGCCTGGGTCTTTCTTAGAAATTCCAGTTATTAGACATTTCTCAATATTTCCAACCATTCTTCTGCTTATTCTAAAAGAGCTCTTTTTTAAAGCAGTCTGCAGTAGGTCTAGTCTCTTTTTCTTCTCAGCCAAGCTGACGTCATCTTTTAAGTCTTTAGCTGTGGTATTGGGTCTGGGGCTGTAGATGAAACTATAAGATTCATCAAACCCCACCTTTTCAACAAGATTAAGAGTGTCTTGAAAGTCTTTATCTCTTTCTCCTGGAAACCCAACAATAAAATCAGATGAAATGCTTATACCGGATCTCGCCATTCTCAGTTCTTCTATAATCTGAAGATAATCATCTATTGTATGACGTCTCCTCATTGTTTTAAGGATACTGTCAGAACCACTTTGAACCGGTAGATGTACATGGCTGACCAGTTCTGGAACTTCTTCATATATAGCTATTAGCTCCTCTCCGAACTCAAAAGGGTGCGAAGTTGTATACCTTATACGATCAATTCCTTGTATCCGTGCAGACTCCCTAATTAGGTTTGCTAAACCCAAGCCTTTGGTTTTATCTTTACTATCTCTATAGGCATTAACATTCTGTCCTAGAAAAATTATTTCCTTAACTCCATCATTTGCCAATCCTTGAACTTCCGCAAGTACCTCAATTAAAGAACGACTTACTTCATGCCCTCTCGTATGTGGAACAACACAAAAGGAACAGTACTTATTGCACCCCTCCATAATTGATACAAAAGACGAAGTTCCATCATTAGACGGCTTTGGTAAGGCATCAAATTTTTCAGTTTTCGGAAAAGATATATCCACCTCTCTTTTATTGAGTTTAGATACCTCTTCATACATTTTGGGTACTCTGTGAATTGTTTGTGGACCAAAAACTAAATCAACAAAAGGGGCTCTTTTAATAATATTTTTACCTTCTTGACTAGCGACACAACCTCCTACTCCTATCTTTAATTTAGGATTCTTCTTCTTTAAATCCTTCCACCTTCCGAGTTCATGGAAAACTTTTTCTTGAGCCTTTTCTCTAATTGAGCAAGTATTTAGTAATATTAAATCTGCCTTCTCTGGTTGGTCTACAATGGTTAGATCATGACTTTCACCAAGCATATCTTTCATACGATTAGAATCGTATTCATTCATTTGACACCCGTGGGTCTTGATGTATAAATTTTTGCCCATACAATCTTATATATAAAGAGGGCGCGAATTGTAATGTCTAAAAAGGGAATCTACAAAATAGTATTTATGCAAACTGGTGAAATCTATGAGGTTTATGCAAAATCTATCTTTCAGAGCGATATGTATGGCTTTATAGAAGTTGAAGATTATATATTTGATCAAAATTCCCAAATCGTAGTTGATCCTAGTGAAGAAAAACTTAAGACAGAGTTTAAAGGAGTTAATAGAAGTTATATACCTATAAATGCAATTTTGAGAATAGATGAGGTAGATAAAAGAGGAAACGCAAAAATAACCAAAAGTAAATCTAGCAATATTATGCCCCTTCCTACTCCAATAGTTGATGGTGGAAATAAAAAAGATCCCTGAACAACAAATCAATTAAAGAGGTTTTCTTTATAGAATTTCAATTCTTTTATAGATTCATACACATCAGCCAATGCTCTGTGGTTGCCATTCTTATCAATACCTTCTACTAATTTGGGCTTCCACCTCTTAACCAGTTCTTTTACAGAACTTACATCAATATTTCTGTAATGAAAAAAGTCTGCCAATTCAGGCATATATCTAACTAAAAACCGCCTGTCATGAGATATCGAATTCCCACATAAGGGTGATTTTCCTTTTTTTGTATGCTTCCTTAAAAACTCTAAAGTCTGACTCTCCGCTTCATCTACTGAGATCTGTGTGGCTTTCATACTCTCTATAAGGCCAGAATTAGTATGCTGATTTACATTCCACTCATCCATACTATCTATATATTCTTGAGGCTGCTTTATAACAAGGTTGGGGCCCTCTTTTATTTCTTCTAGGTCTGCATTGGTAACTACAGTTGCTATTTCAATAATCCTTTCAGAGTCTGGGTCTAGACCCGTCATTTCTAAATCAAGCCAGATGAGTGGAGGTAGGATTTTGTTTTCTGCCATAAATTATTCTCAGTGAACGATGAAAAGTATAATAACTCATCATGGGACCTAAAAAGAATTTACTAAGCTACAAAAAAAATCTGTCTTTGGGCTTTTTGGCTATTTCACTTCTTTCTTGTTCTGCTTTGGGGCAGTGGTGGTATGACCGACTTGATATTTATTTAGCAAATTATTTTTTTAAATATGCAGACTTCTCTAATGAACAAAAGTCCTACATAAGGTCGGTTACTAAAGACTATCTTGAGTGGAACTCAACTTCTGAAATTCCTAAATATAAAAATTTAATTATAAAAATTAGGAATCTAGATGCTACAACAACAACCGTAGATATCCGGAGAATATTTGAAGAGGGTGAGTCTTTATTTGAAGCAAGTAACAATTTCTTTACTCCTCAAATAGTTAGCTTTTGTAAAACTCTTACTGAAAAGCAAGTAGAAGAAATAAACCTCTTTTTTACAAAAAGAATTGAAGGGTGGAGGGAATCTTTAGAGGAGTCGAAAGATCAAAGTCAGGAAGAAAGTATTACAGAATCAGTGCAAAGATTAGCGAAATTCCTAGGAGTTAAGTTGGATGATAAACAGCTTAAAACTATAAGGGACTTGGCCAAAGAAATAAAAGAGGAAGATACCTCTTCAATAGAACGACAAGATACCTGGAACAAAGGACTTATAACTATCCTCAGGGGAAAAGATTCTCAAGACTTTAATTTATTACTCACTGACCATTTAAATAGTTTGTTAGATTCTGAACAAAGAGGAAATAGAGAGGTTGTATATCATAAGATTATAGCCAGTACGATAGCTTCCTTGAATGAGGCTCAAAGAAAAAAATATGAAAGAAGGCTCAATGTATTTGTTTCTTCATTGGATAAGATAATTAAGAATCATAATTAACAATGTCAAAGACAAAAACGCACTTTGGATTTCAACAAATAGACTCTGATGATAAAAGAGAAAAAGTCAGAGAGGTCTTCGATAATGTAGTTGAGGGCTATGATCTTATGAATGATTTAATGTCACTTGGAGTTCATAGAATTTGGAAAAGAGTGGCAGCTGAAATGTCAGAAATTAGACCCGATTCTTGCTTTTTAGACCTGGCAGGAGGAACGGGCGATATGATTAGTTTAATGGCCCCTCGTCTAAACCACGAAGGGTTGGCTATTCTTTCTGATATCAATGAAAAAATGCTTGTAACAGGCAGAGACAAGCTTATTGATTCAAATATTAATAATTTTTTAGCAGTCCAACTTGATGCACAACTAATACCGTTTAAACAAGATAGCTTTGATGTGATTTCTATTGCCTTTGGATTAAGGAATGTTACAGATAAAGAGAAAGCATTAAATTCAATATTGTATTGTTTAAAACCAGGTGGGAAGTTAATAGTCCTAGAGTTCTCTAAACCTACCAATGAGATAATAAGAGAAATTTATGATTTTTACTCTTTTGAAATCATTCCTAAGCTTGGAGAACTTGTTTTAAGCTCAGAGGAAAGCTATCGATATCTAGCTGAGTCTATAAGAATGCATCCAACTCAGGACGAATTGAAAGAATTGTTTGAAAACTGTGGTTTTAAAAATTGTAATTATGAAAACTTAACCAACGGGGTTGTAGCCATACATACCGGCACAAAACCTGGAGAGCCATGAGAGATTTATTAAGACTGGTTCGAATAATACATATTCTTGCTAAGGCCAGACTTGATACCTTCATTGAAGGTAGTCAAAGAAATAATCTATTGTCTTTCTTATTAGTAATTTCTCCTTGGAGGCTCTATTCGTCAGAAGAACATAGAGGCGAAAGAATCAGAAAAGCTCTAGAGGAAGCAGGCACTATCTTCATAAAATTTGGTCAACTTCTCTCTACAAGACCCGACTTAATTCCAGCCGATATTGCCCAGAGCTTACATACACTTCAGGATAGTATTACTGCTTTTCCTACTGATTACGCAAAAGAAATAATTGAAGCCGAACTAGATTCTTCTATTGAAGAGCTATTTACCGATTTTGACCCCAGCCCTATAGCTGCCGCTTCCATAGCCCAAGTTTATTCTGCAAAACTTAGAGGTTCCAAAGAAAAGGTAGCCATAAAAGTTGTAAGACCGGGTATTGATAAAGCCATAGATAGAGATATCTCTTTAATGAAAAAAATAGCTCAAAAAGCAGAGAAGTACTCGCTAGATGCAAGACGATTAAGATTGTTTGAATTGGTACAGGAATATGAAGCTGTTATTAAGACAGAATTAGATATGCGAGTTGAAGCGTCTAATATGAGACAGACCAAAAGGAATTTCAAAGATAATTCCTTGTTATATGTTCCTGAGGTTTACTTGGAATATTCAACTGAAAAAGTACTGGTAATGGAAAAGATTTCAGGTATCCCAGTGGATAATATTAAAGACTTAAAGGAAAAGAATGTTGATTTACAGCTAGTGTCCGAAAGGGGAGTGGAAATTTTCTTAAAACAAGTTTTTGTGGATAATTTCTTTCACGCTGATATGCACCCAGGAAATATTTTTATTAATGCTCAAGAGCCTACAAGCCCTTCTTATATTGCCGTCGACTACGCGATAGTTGGATCGTTAGATGAAGAAGAGCAATTTCAAATTGGAAGAATGCTTTTATCTGTTATCAGCAGAGACTTCTTAGCAATTTCTACTATTTTAATAGATTCGGGCTGGGTTGATCCTAAAACCAGAGCAACTGACCTTGAACGAACCATAAGGTCAGCCTGTGAACCAATGTTTGAACAACCTTTAGAGAAAATCAAATTTGGGGAATTGCTTTT
>LUQU01000069.1 GCA_001628005.1 SAR86 cluster bacterium REDSEA-S09_B4 | reverse complement strand
CAGATAAAGTCCAAAGACAGTCGAACTTATACAATAGCCAATATCAAAAATGCAAAAAGAAACTAGGTCGAAGGTTCTTTATTTTATTCTGAAAATATTCTTTTTTAGTTTTAAAATAAAAACATGAAGAATATATTTATCTCTATTGCCATTGCAGTACTTACCTTTGGATGTGCAACTCAGTTAAAAATAGAAACTGATTCGGATAAGTTATATGACTTATCTATCTATAACACCTTTTCAATAGAATCTTTTGATGTAATAGAAGAGCCTTCTCAGATAAGTATTAATCCTATATTGCTTCAAAGGGTTGCAAGATCGATAGAACAGTCTTTAACGAAAAGAGGTTTTAAAAAGTCTACTGAACCTAACATGATTGTTAGGTTTTATATTGCTACGGATAGAGAGATAGACAGAACAAGAAACTATGGTTCATCTTATAGAAGAGGGCATTTTGACGATCCTATACAAAGGTATTATCAGGTAGATAAAGATGCCATTACTATAAGGTTTCATGATGCTAAAACAGATGAAGTAGTTTGGTATGCCTTTTCTCGATTTAAAAGGTCTACCGGACCAAAGGAACAAGAAGAAGTTAACGCTCTCATAGAACAAGCCATTTCCTCTTTCGAGGTTACTCTGTAAATCTTTCTGGACTTAGAGATTTAATCATTTCTTTTCCAAAAATTGGAGGAGAACCATCAATAAGGTCACATATGAATTGTGCACTGATAGGAGCACTAGTAGTACCACGCGATCCATGAGAGATATTAATAAAGATATCCTTTAATTTACCTACAAGCGGTAAATGATCTGGAGTAGTTGATCTGTAACCATAATCAGAACCTAGTACCTTAACCTTTTGATCAGTTATCTTTTTTAATTTTTGAATATTTTTCAAATCATCTTCTAAAGTGGCTTTTTCACTAAAAGAATTGGAATAGGTTGAACCTGTAATCAAGATATCTTTTGAAGTAGGCGAAATATATCCTTCAGCGCATATTGGAATTTTAAGATTAGCAATATCCAACTCCTTGCTTAAATAAGTTATTTGCCCTCTCTTTTTTCTTATCCCCTTCAATTCAATTAGCTTATTACTCTGAAAAGAAGAACATAAACAAATATGGTCAAAGGAATATTCATTATCTTCAAGATATACCTTTGTTTCTGTAATTTTTTTTACTTCTTGTGGTACAAAACTGATTTCCGAATTATTTAGTAACTCTTTAATCAAATTCTTAGGATTTAACCAACCTGCGTCTTTGAAATAAAGACCACTGTTAGGCACAGAAATTCCTGCCAAGTTGCTAGCTTCATCTTTTGATACTTTTTTAAATACTTTTTCATCTTGTCTAGCTTTCAGAAGATCATTGAATCTTTTGTGAGTAGTTTCATCAAAATCAAGGAGTAAAACTCCAGTTTTGTTCCAATGTGTTGTCTTTAGAGCTTCATAATAACTAGTTGAATATAAGTAAGAGTGTAAACAAAAATGAGAATAGGGTGTATTAAAGGCCGAAAGCCTGGGATAAACGACCAGCGCTTCAAAACTAGATGGACCTTTATTAAAGCCTGCATCCTTTTCAAAAATGGTAACGTTATGCCCTTTATCAATTAGCTTCTTAGCTAAAGTACAGCCAGCTAGTCCAGCTCCTATGACGGCAACGTCTTTTTTTCTTGAATCATTTTTTTTCTTACTCTTTTTACTCCAACTAGCCTTAGTCATATGGCGTTTATGCCCAAAGCCTTTGCTTTTTTGAACTTGGAAGTTATTTTGCTTGAGTCCTTCAGTAACAATTTTAGAAGAAGAAAAAGTAGAGTAGGTGGTTTTATCATTACTTAATTTAGATAAGTAATGAAATACCTCGGGACTCCACATTTCTTTATTCCTTAGTGGGGCAAAGCCATCATGAAAGCACGCATCAAAAGAGACTTTTTTTGGATCTAAGTCTTTCAAGCATGGAATAACTTCTCCAAAATAAACTGTCAGACTAATGTTTTCTTTTGTGAATTCTATTCTTTGTAGCCCTTGGCAGTTAATAGGATAACTTTCTAATAGTATTCTAGAAAAAGAAGCCAACTCATCATGTCTTTTTAGAGTCTTCTTAATATCATCAAATGATAAAGGGCGGTTTTCAATGGAAAGATAATTTAACCAAGTATTGGTTTTTTTATATTCAACCCAGTTTTTTAATGTGGTCAGAAAATTAATAGCAGACCCGAATCCAAGTTCGACTATATTAAAAACTTCATGCTCTTTAAGTTTTGACCACCTTTCCTTTAAGTCGTTGCCTCCAATAAAAACAAATTCAGCTTCCTCAACGGCTTTGCCTTTAGAGAAATAATGATCTTTATATCTTTTTGAGAAGGGTTCCCCAGAAACCCAATCAACTTCAGCTTCCTTTACAAATAAAGGAGAGTCTTGAAGCTTTCCTAATGAGCTTTTATTTATTGCTTGAAGGTATTTCGTTAAATGGAATACCTTTATCTGCTCTCATATCTTGAGGAAGGCCTAGCACTTGTTCAGAAATTATATTTCTGAGAATTTCGTCAGTTCCTCCAGCTATTCTAATTCCCGCAGCTCCAAAAAATCCCATTTGATACATATTCTGTTCAGCATCAGCCGACTCTGGTCTAACTATGCCTGCAGCATCCATTATATCCATCCCAAAATTTGCTATTTCTTGTAATTTATTACCGCTGACAATTTTTGTAATTGATGCTTGCGGACCTGGAGTTTCCCCCCTAGAAAGAGCAGAAATATTTCTGTATTTTGTGTACTTTAGTCCACTTGATTGACAATACCAATCAGCTAATTTATCTCGAACTGACCCATCCTTGATTGCCAAATCACCATTCAAATCATGACCGCAAGCAAGGTTAAAGGCTTCTTGAAAATCTGGGCCTGAAGCATCTCCAACAGCCAGTCTTTCATTCATCAAAGTTGTCAGTGCCACTTTCCATCCGTCACCTACAGAACCTAATCTCTGTTCATCAGGTATTTTTACATCAGTAAAATAAACCTCATTGAAGTTAGCTCCACCTGAAATTTGCTTAATGGGTCTAACTTCAACACCTGGACTCTTCATGTCTAGGAAGAAATAAGTAAGTCCTTTGTGTTTTTGTGCAGAAGCATCACTTCTGGTAACTAGTATTCCATAGTCACTATAATGAGCTCCTGAGGTCCATATTTTTTGGCCATTAATAGTCCAAGTATCGCCCTCAAGAACAGATTTAGTTTTTAATCCTGCTAGATCTGAACCAGCTCCAGGCTCACTAAATAATTGACACCAGATTTCTTCTCCCTTAGCCATAGGCGGTAAGTATCTCTTTTTCTGTTCTTCTGTTGCATACATCATTAGAACAGGTCCTGCCATTCCTTGTCCTATTTCAAAGAAACCTCCGGGAATTCTATATTTTGAAGCTTCTTGTCCCCAAATTACCCTCTCTATAGGGGTTGAGCCTCTCCCTCCATACTCTTTTGGCCAGTGTAAACAAGCCCATCCGCTATCGTATAGCTTAGCAGCCCATTTTTTAGCTAAGGATAAGGCGTCATCTTCACCCATACCCGGGTAACTACCTGACTCTTCATCTTCCTTTAAAGTAGCATTGGCACTTAGCCAATCACCTACCTCTTTCCTAAACTTAGCTTCTTCAGTCGTGTCGTTAAAATCCATAACTTTCTCCTATATTTGATTAGCTCTTTCCAAAGAGCTAATTAATTTATTCTTCCATACAGCTTGGCTTCCTATATTGGCTGCAAGCTGTCTGCATCTTCTGTAATAGAGATGGCAGTCAAATTCCCAAGTGAATCCCATTCCTCCATGAGTTTGAATGTTTTCTTTTGAACATTCATGAAAAGCCTTGCTGGCACTAACCCTTGAAGTAGCAGCTGCTGTCGGAAGTTCAGGCGCATCGGTACTCAAGGCCCATGCTCCAAAATAACAATTTGACCTTGCGAGCTCTACCGCAATATACATATCAGCTATCTTATGTTTTATGGCCTGAAAAGAAGCTATAGGTCGCCCAAACGCAAATCTTCCCATTGCATATTCTTTTGCCATATTCATACATGCCTCAGCGCCACCCAACTGTTCGAATGCAAATAAAACCGCAGCTCTATCTAATATTTCCTGTAAAGCTATCCAGCCATCTACATCAGCACCTAATATGTCTGCCTCTGCGTCTTTAAAATTTATTGAAGCGTGAGATCTTGAAGGGTCAAGAGTGTTTTGGCTTGTAATTTCCACTCCTTTTGTTGAAAGATCAACCAGACAAAGTACTGCCTTTTCACCTTCTTTAGCCGAAACAACAGCAAAATTTGCAATGTCACCATCAGTAACGGCTATTTTTGTTCCATTAAGCTTATTACCGTTTAGTTCACAAGTTAGATTTTCAACTGAAGGAGAGCTAGTGCTTTCCGTATGTGCCAGGGTTCCGATTATTTCACCTGTTGCTAATTTTGGTAAATAACTCTGTTTTTGCTCATTAGAGCCCAGGCTAATTAATGCTTCTGTGGCAAGATAAACACTAGAAGAAAAGGGCGTTGGAGCTAAGCTCCTTCCAAGTTCTTCTGCAATAACACATAGCTCTAGGTAACCCAACCCTAGGCCATCAAATTCTTCTGGGATAGTTGTAGCTGTCCAGCCCATTTCTATTACAGACTCCCAGAGTGATTCATCGTGTGTTTGTTCACCCTCTAAAACTTCTCTCGCTTTTTTTACAGATTCTTCACTTTCTAAGAACTTGCGAGCCTGATCTTTTAGTAACATTTGATCAGATGAAAATTCAAAATTCATTTGTTCTCCTATTCTTTACTATTTTCTTAAATTTAACTTTTAATCTTATTAGCATATTGTATCTACGAAGAAATATAATGAAAGGCTAAAATAAGTTTAAAAATCATTAATTATTAATCTTGAATTCATCAGACATAAAACCGGTAAGATCTGAAGCATTAGATAACCGGAAAAGAAGAAATATTGGAGGCAGTAGCTTACTTTTTGTTTCTCTATTAGGCCTAATAAATTTAGGCGGATTAGTCTTACTTGGTTTATGGTTCTTTAATGCTTCTGGCTATCAGCAAGAAGCGGGTCAAAGTTTTGTTGAGAGAATTAGTTTCTTAGAGGAAGAAATTGATTCTATGAAGATAGCTAATGAAGAAACCCTAGGTTCTCTTGAAGAAAAGACTAAATTTATTGATAAGGAAATAAGAAAACTATGGGACTTAAGTAATAAAAGGAATAGAAAAAATATTGATTCTTTGACTCTCCAGTTAAAAGAGGTAAAAGAATCTTTTGAAGAAATCTCTAAAGCGAATAATTCAATTTTAGCTAAGCAAAGAGCAAGGGGTTTAGAGATAGCTAAACTAGAGAAAGTTCAAGCTGATTTAAAAACAAATCTTTCCAATCTAGATAACTCTACTGAAAGTTTCGATACAAATTAAAATTGAGGATTCCCAATAAATAAGATTTTATTTTGTTAAAGCTTATTTATAATGCACTCACTTAGCGGATGTGGTGGAATTGGTAGACACGCTAGATTTAGGTTCTAGTGCCGAAAGGCGTGGGGGTTCAAGTCCCTCCATCCGTACCAGATTATTTTTTTCCCTGTATTTTCCCGTAAGTACTTAAGATAAGTTCCCGCATCCATTTACTAGAATGATCTTGGTCTTTATTGCTATGCCAGTAAAGGTGAAGAATCAGAGGGGTTACTTCAAATGGAAGCTGTAAGACCTTGAAATCTTTACCTTTAGTGAAACTTTTTATGGTAGTTATGGCTAATTCAGATTTCTCAAGAATATAAGGTGCGACCAAGAAATGTTGAGCTCTTAGGGCAATTCTTCTGGTTTGACCAAGTTTATTTAATGCAGTGTCCACATGTCCTAAAACATGTTGGTCTTTAGAAATATGTATATGGGAAAGGCTTAAATAATCATCTAAAGAGATTGTCTTCTTTTTCGCAAAAGGATGTTTCTTATTTATCACAAGAACATATTGATCCTCATAAATTTTTTCATGACTAAGACTTGGATCAGTATGAATAGGAGGATCTATGGCAAAATCTATATTTCCTGCTGCTAGTTCTTTAGGAGTCTCGTGCCGAGGTGTTAAGTAGCTTTGAACATCTACTCCTGGTGCAGATTTAGATATATGCTTAATTAATTCTGGTAGTAATCGATATTCAGAAGTGTCCCCTATAGAAATTCTGAATGTGGCATTAGCTGTTTTGGGGTTAAAAGATTCAGATTCTGAAATGGAGTTTCTTATCAGGTCTAAGGCTTGCCTTACATCATTCACCATATTCTCAGCAACAGGGGTAGGCATCATACCCTTAGAAGTTCTTACAAAAAGATCATCATTGAAATTTTCTCGAAGTCTAGACAGAGCATTACTAACAGCAGGTTGAGTTATTCCAAGCACTTCACCTGCTTTAGTTAAATTTCTTTCTGTATAAATAACATCAAAGACGACAAACAAATTAAGGTCTTTATCACTTAAATTCATTCTTTTATAAGCTGATTTCTTAGGTTAAACTCAAAGTTAGCGGTTAAAGGGCAATATCATTCTAACTTATAGTGCCCAAAAAAGAGAATTTATTAAACTTATAGGGAGAAAAAAGTGAATCTTGATAATTCAGAAAGATCAAAAGAATTGGGATTAAGAATTTCTCAATTTATGGATGATCATATCTTTCCAGCTGAGTCCATTTA
>LUQU01000068.1 GCA_001628005.1 SAR86 cluster bacterium REDSEA-S09_B4 | reverse complement strand
GCTTGTGCAATTAATTCTTAATGAATCTAAAGAAGTTATTAGATACAGAAAAGGAGTAATAGTGGTAGAAAATAACCTTGGATTAATCCATGCTAATGCAGGTATAGATCGTTCAAATATAGAGTCAGACGATGAAAATCCAAGGGTATTATTATTACCACTTGATCCAGATAAAAGTGCTGCAGAAATCCAAATGGAAGTACTAAAGCAGACTAAAATAAAAATTGGTGTCATTATTAATGATAGTTCTGGAAGAGCATGGCGAAACGGAATAGTGGGCATAGCAATAGGTTCAAGCGGAGCTAAAGTTTTATCTGATTTGAGAGGAGAAACAGACTTATTTGGTAATACCTTAGAGGTTACAGAAGTTGGTATAGCAGATGAGATAGCATCCGCAGCTTCGTTATTGATGGGACAAGGAAAAGAAGGTTTACCGGTGGTATTGGTGAAGGGGATGAAAGAATCAAGCGATATGAATAATGCTAAAGCTTTAATAAGAAAGGCATCAGAAGATCTTTTTAGATAACTTATGAAACAAAAGATTTTAGCTCTGTGCGGTGGTGTGGGGGGTGCAAAGTTAGCTTATGGCTTATCACAACTAACAACTCCCGAAGAAATTGTATTTTTAGTTAACACCGGCGATGATTTTATACATTTAGATTTATACATATCACCAGATCTGGATACAGTTATGTACACACTGGCCGGCATAAATGATCCAAAAAAAGGATGGGGAGTAAAAGAAGAAACTTGGAATACTTTAGGGAGTTTAAAAAAATATGGTCTTGATACCTGGTTCCAATTAGGAGATAAGGATTTAGCCACCCATATAAGAAGAACTCAATTACTTAAAGAGGGATATAAGTTATCTGAGGTGACAAGAAATCTATCAAGTCAGTTAGGTCTTAAACACAACATTCTCCCAATGTCTGAAAGTCCTGTACAAACGATAATACAAACTGACCAAGGAAAGTTAAGTTTTCAGGAGTATTTTGTAAAACATAAATGCGTTCCAAAGATAGAAAAAATTAATTTTTTAGAAAGTGAGGTTGCTGAAATACCAACTGCTCTGGAGGAGCAAATAAAAGATGATAAGTTTACAGGTGTCATTATTTGTCCATCCAATCCTTATTTGAGTGTAGATCCGATACTTTCTATCAATAAAATTAGAACTTTTCTACTTGAAACTAAAATACCGGTTCTTGCTGTTTCTCCAATAATAGATAATGATTCCATCAAAGGACCAACCGCTAAAATTATGGATGAGATGAAAATTGAACCGAGTGTAAATGCTATAGCTGCTCATTATTCAGAATTAATCAATATTTTAGTGATAGATCAAAAAGACAAGGACAACCAAGCTAACATAAGCTCAATAGATTATTTAGTTGAGTCCATTTATATGAAAAGTAATGAAGATAAAGTATCTCTAGCTAAGGTATGTTTAGAGGAATTAAGAAAGTTATCTTAAGCACTATGATTTGGGCCATTACACCTATTAAATCTTTTAAAAGACCTAAAAGCAGACTTGGCGATGTGTTGAATTTAGAGGAGCGCAGAGTATTAGTTAAACACATGCTAAAAAAAATATTATTAAGCCAAAAAAAGAGTAAGTTATTTAAAGAGTATATGGTCGTAACTGAAGACAAAGATGTCGTAAAGTATGTTAAAGACTTGGGGTTTAACTCTCTTTTACAAAAAAAACCAGGTCTTAATCAAGGTATAACAGAAGCTTCTTTAAAAGCTAAAAAATCTGGAGCCAAGACGATTTTAATTTTGCATGGAGACATACCCAGAACTGATGCTTCTATTTTGAAATCTGTTACAAAAAAACATAAAACTCTGATAAAGGAATTTAAAAAGGGAATAACTATTTCTCCGGACTCTATGGGAGAAGGTACTAATTGCATGATTTGTACACCTCCAGATATCTTAAAATTTAAATATGGACCAGGAAGTTGCCTAGCTCATATGGAATTAGCTCACAGGGAAGGAATTCAAGTAAGACTTTATCGCTCTAAAAGATTAGAATTTGATATTGATAGAGATTCTGATTTAACTCAACTAATTGAGAAAAGTGGTTACACTAAAGCGTTAGACTATATAAAATCTATTCAATATGACGGAACATAAATTTAAATCGGGTGATGATGGCGTAATAGCCTATAAATCCACAAACCCATTTGAATTTTTTCATATTCTAAATTCTAAAGAATGTGAAGAACAAGATATGTTTGGCACTCTTGTTTTCCCCGAAGAAAAGAAAGAAAAATACCCCTTGGTTATTTGTATGCATGGAAGCTTAGGTTGGAGAGGCCATCATCATGAACACGCTGTCAATTTTTTAAACAATGGTTTTGCAATTTTTAGGGTAAGTAGTTTTGATGCTAGGCAAGTTGTTTCAATTGTTGAAGATCAAATGCAAGTGACTTTGGCTACAGTTCTTGCTGATTGTTTTAACGCCTTAAAGATTTTATCTAAACATCCTGATATAGACGCTACTAAAATATTTATAACAGGTTGGAGCCTTGGTGGAAGCACAGCTGTTTATTCTGCCTGGGAACCGTTGGCTGAAAAACTTGCTCCTGGAGGAGAAAGATTCGCAGGACATATCGCCTTTTATCCAGGCGCGTTTATGTGGCCAGAGGAAATGAGATGGAGTAAGTCACCAATTTTAACTCTTATTGGTGCAGATGATGATTACACTCCTTCCATTTTAATAGAAAAATTATCTCCAGCAATAAATGAAAACGGAGGTAATAGTAAGATAATTTCTTACGAAGGCAGTCATCACTCCTTTGATGCTATAGACCCTGTAATGTTTATACCCAATGCCATAGCAGTTGGACGAAGGCATACTATAGTAGGAAAGGACGGTTCGCATTACCATGAAGACAAGGAAGGCAAAAAAACGTTTATGAATGAACCTCATGAACGGGCTCAATTATTTAAAGATAGAGCTAAAATAGGAGCTCACTTAGGTGGAAACTGGAAAGCCAGAAGATCCTCTATGAAAGATTCCGTTAATTTTCTATTAGAAAATATTAATTAATTGAAAACAAAAGAAATACTAGCTTTGGCTAGAAATACGAATACTTCTGATTTAGTTAGAGAAGCATCTAATATCAGAGATAAAGGTCATGGATCTTTAATCACTTACTCTCCAAAAGTCTTCATTCCCTTAACTCATTTATGCAGAGATGTTTGTCATTATTGTACTTTTGCAAAAACACCGAAAAAGGTTTCATCACCTTATATGTCCATAAAAGAAGTAGTTGATTCTGCTAAAAACGCAGAGCTCTTAGGATGTAAAGAAGCTCTTTTTACCTTGGGTGAAAGACCTGAATTAAGGTATTCAACTGCTAGAAAAGCTCTAGTTAACATGGGGTATTCATCTACTTTAGAATATTTAAAAGAAGCCTCTAAGGCAGTTATAGAAAATACAGAATTACTGCCTCATTTAAATCCTGGTTGCATGACTTTCCAAGAAATAGAGGAGCTAAGACCTGTGGCAGCATCTATGGGAATGATGTTAGAAAGCTCTTCTAAGAGGCTTTGCGAAAAAGGTGGCCCACATTATGGACAAGGCAGGAAAGAGTTGATTCTCTAATAGATATTAAAAAAAGTCATGATAAGTATGGTCATATTCAAGAAGTTATTATTCAGAATTTTAAACCTAAGTTAAATACTAAAATGTCAGGGCATGAAGAGCCCCTGGTAGAAGAACTCTTATGGACCATCGCCGTTGCTAGAATAATATTTGGACCATCCATGTCAATACAGGCCCCTCCTAATTTGAGTCCTGATAATTTAAATTTACTTGTCGATGCAGGAATTAACGATTGGGGGGGTGTTTCCCCTGTTACACCTGATTATGTCAATCCAGAGGCACCTTGGCCGCATCTAATAGACTTAGAAAAACAAACTTACGTTTCTGGAAAGAATTTATCTCCTAGATTAACTATCTATCCGTCCTATTTAAATGATCTCACTACTTGGGTAGATGACAAACTTCATTCCAGAGTTTTAAAACTCTCTGATTCTACTGGTCTTGCAAGGGACACAGAATGGACGACTGGTAGAGAAAACCCAGAATTTAAGACTAAGTCACAATCCATTATTCCATTAAGACATTCTTCTCAGCTTAAAACGATAGTAGATTTAGCTACACAAGATAAAGGATTAAAAGAAGAACAGATTGTGAATTTGTTTGAAGCCAGAGGGCCTGATTTTACTTACCTTAGAGATGCAGCAGATGAATTAAGGCAAGACATTGTAGGAGATGAGATTACTTTTGTAGTTAATAGAAATATTAATTACACCAATATTTGTTATTTTCACTGTACTTTCTGTGCGTTCTCTAAAGGGAAGACCTCTGAGGGTCTCAGAGGCAAACCTTATGATATTTCTTTAGAAGAAATAACCAGAAGGTCACAAGAAGCTTTTGAAAGGGGAGCTACTGAAGTTTGTCTACAAGGAGGAATACACCCTAGTTATGATGGCAATACATACAAATCAATCGTCTCGGCCATAAAAGCCGCTCAGCCTGAATTGCATATACATGCATTTTCACCTTTAGAAATATGGCAAGGTGCTAGTACTTTAAATAAAGATCTCAGTGAGTATTTATTTGAGCTGAAGCAATTAGGACTAAACACTTTACCCGGTACAGCAGCAGAAATATTAGATGATCAAGTAAGGAACATAATTTGCCCTGACAAGATTAATACTTCGGAATGGTTAACCGTAATGAAGACTGCTCATGAGATAGGGATGAAGAGCACTGCCACAATAATGTTCGGACATGTAGATAAACCCATTCATTGGGCTAGGCATTTACTTAATATTCTGAATCTACAGAAGGAAACTGGAGGATTCACAGAATTTGTACCATTACCTTTTGTCCCTATGGAAGCACCCATGTATGTAAGAGGCCAATCACGTTATGGTCCAACTTTAAGAGAGTCTATTCTTATGCACAGTGTTTCTAGACTTGTTTTTAATAAGCATATTCCTAACATACAAACTTCCTGGGTAAAGATGGGAGTTAGTGGAATTGAAGAGTGTTTAAATTCTGGTGCTAATGATTTGGGTGGAACTTTAATGAATGAATCAATAACCAGAGCTGCTGGAGCTGAACACGGCCAGGAATTCTCTGCTGAACAACTGAATGAATTTATAAAGAAATTAAAAAGAATTCCTAAACAAAGGAATACTCTCTATGGTGATATTTCTGAAGAGGCAAGACTGAGAAGTATTAACCCTCTTCCTTTAACACCTATAAAAAATACTTTAGAAGATAGAAAGCGTGATCTCATTGTAAGTTCGCAATGAACAAAGCTTTTTTACTTTGCATCTTTAGCTATGTATTGGCTCTAGTTGTGGCAGTTATCAGTTCCTCTTTTTTTATGGATGGGCATTTGTGGAAAGCTATAACTATAGGCCATATAGTAGCCACCTTAATAATCTATCTCGCTAGTGTACTGGCTAAAAATTCTAGTTTTTATGACCCTTTTTGGTCTATTGCTCCCTTACCAATTATTATCTATCTAAGTTTTATTTCTTATGAAAGAGATAAAAATCTTTTAAAGGTCCTGGTAATTCTAATACCTGTAATTTATTGGTCTTTACGGCTAACAAATAACTGGCGAAGAAGTTGGAAAGGTTTAAGTCACGAAGATTTTAGGTATATTGATCTAAAAACCAGATTTAAAAAATTTCCTTATCTAATCGATTTTTTTGGCATACACCTGTATCCAACTTTACAAGTCAATTTTTCTTTATTTCCACTTTATTATTATTTTCTTTCTGATTTTTCTCCTGTGCCAATAGCACTCTATATTTTTTCTTTTTTTACTATAGGCGCAGTGTTTCTAGAGCATTTAGCTGATGAGCAAATGCGAGAGTTTCGTTCTCAGCCTGAAAATAAAGGTAAAACAATGAATAGATCTCTATGGAAATATTCAAGACATCCAAATTATTTAGGGGAGGTCTTGTTTTGGTGGGGTTTGTATTTAATGACCCTGTCAGTTAATTTAAATTTTTGGTGGCTATTTATTTGTCCTTTAAGTATGACGTTAATGTTTACTCTAGTAACTTGTTCTATGATGGATAATCGTAGTTTGCTTAACAGACCTGATTATTCAACTTATATGGCTAAAACAAGTCAGTTGCTATTATGGTGGCCTAAATCTTAGAATGAAAATAACTAACCTTAGGAGGAAAGATGGTAAACGGATATTGTGATGAAAAATTTTCTGAAGCAAGGGAAGTATTTAGTGAAAGTATTAATACGGGCTTTGAATTAGGTGCTGCAATTAGCTTAGAGATTGAAGGGGAGACGGTCTTAGATTTATGGGGAGGAGTAGACAGTCCTTCCAAAGGAACTGAATGGCAAGAAAATACTATTGTAAATGTTTTCTCTTCCACTAAAGGTATAGCAGCTATTTGTCTTTTACAATTAGTAGAACAGGGAAAATTAGATTTAGATTTACCTGTAGCAAATTATTGGCCTGAATTTGCACAAGGGGGAAAAGAAACTATACCTGTGCGATATCTGTTTTGTCATAAATCAGGTCTTTGTGGTATCAGAAAGCCTTTAGGTCAAGGAGCCTTTTGTGATTGGGATTTCATTTGCAATGAGTTAGCTTCACAAGAACCTTTGTGGGAGCCAGGTACAGCCCATGGGTATCATGCAATTACTTATGGCCACCTAGTAGGAGAAGTACTAAGAAGAATAGATGGGCGAACGATTGGACAATATTTTAAAGAGGAAATAGCTGATCCTTTAGATTTAGATTTTTGGATTGGACTACCTGATTCTGAGTTCTCTAGAGTCACTGAACTCAATCCTTCAAAACCGGGGCCAATGCAATTTTTATTCCCTTTAATAGGTAAATTACCAAAATTCCTTATTCCAGGCCCAATGAAATTCTTACTAGATTTTGGTGATACAAACACTCCTGCGGGAGCTGCCTTTAGCAATCCGCCTATGGAAATGGATCCCGAAAAAGGAATGGAAGCTAATACAAAAAAATGGAGAAATGCTGAAATTCCTGCTGCAAATGGACATGGGACAGCAAGATCTTTAGCAAAAATCTATGGTGTCCTAGCGAATGGCGGAAGCCGTGACGGAGTGCATGTTCTAAAACCAGAAACCATAGAGTTAGCAAGACAAACTCAATCAGATGGCAGAGACTTAGTTTTAGGTCGAATGCATACTAGGTTTGGACTAGGATTTATGTTGGGAACAGAGCATGTCAGCATGGGGCCAGGACAAGGGGCTTTTGGTCATGGTGGAGCAGGGGGATCTTTAGGTTTTGCTGATCCTGACAATAAAGTGTCTTTAGGTTTCGTTATGAATCAGATGCATCCTGGAATAACTGCGTGGAAGACTGCCACTGATGTAGCTGATTCAGTTTATTCTAATTTATAGTTGTAAGTATGTTTGGAATGCCTATCTCTAGATACGGAGCTTCTTCTGTATTTGAACAAAGTAACGAGTTACCAATTCCTAGTGTCAATAAAAATGAAGTACTTGTAAAAATTAAATCCACTTCTGTTAACCCTATTGATTTAATGAAAAGAGAAGGGTACGGCAAAACTATATTTGAGAAACAGAGAAAGCAATTATTTCCTTGGATTCTAGGAAGTGATGTGTCAGGAATTGTTAAAGAAGTTGGCTCTAAAGTAACAAAATTTAAGGAGGGCGATGAAGTTTATGGCAGTAGTTCCAGTACTAATATTGGAACCTACTGTGAATATGCAGCTTTTAATCAAAATGAAATTGATTTTAAGCCCAGTAACTTGTCGTTCAATGAAGCAGCTTCATTACCATATGTAGCTATAACTACATGGACTGCACTAATAAGATGGGCTGGTATCAGACCACAAGATTTGAAAGATAAAAAAGTATTTATCCAAGCTGGTTCAGGCGGGGTAGGAACTTTTGCAATCCAATTACTTAAATATTGGGGAGCTAAAATAGCAACAACCTGCAGTGAGTCAAATCATGCTTTAGTGAAGAAACTTGGTGCAGAAATAGCAATTGACTACAACACGCAAAAATTTTATGAACTTTTAGAGGATTACGACCTTGTTTTTGATTGTTTAGGTGATTTCGGAGGTCTAGATTCTGTAGGTAATTGCTTGAGTATCTTGAAGGCAGAAGCTAATTCACACTACATTACATTAAATCACCCTTTTCTCAGAACTATTGATAAAAAAGGTCTTGTTATCGGAGTACCTTCAGCTTTAAAACAGAGGCAACAAGTAAAAAAAGAAGCAAAACCCATAAATATTCACTGGTCAATATATAGACCGAGTCCTTCAGGTTTAAGTGAGTTAAGCCGATTAGTAGAGGCAGAAGTAATTAAGCCAGTAATAGATTCAGTTTATTCTCTAAAGAATATAATAGAGGCACATGAAAAAGTTGGAACTTCACATGCCAAAGGAAAAGTAGTTATAGAAGTAGAGAAAAATGACTAAATTAAGTGTAAACGTTAATAAAGTTGCCTGGTTAAGAAATGCTAGGGGAGGGAGTAATCCAAGTATTAAAGATTTTTCAAAGATTTGTATAGAAAGTGGTTGTGATGGAATCACGGTTCATCCTCGCGATGATATGAGACACATTAATCCAGATGATGTGAGAATCTTAAAAGACCTAACATCCAAGTTGAATGTGGAATTTAATATAGAAGGCAACCCATTTAGTCTACAAAAAGGTAAATACCCTGGATTTGTGGAGTTAATTAATAGATATAAGCCTGATCAGTGCACATTAGTTCCTGATGAGCCGAATCAGTTAACTTCTGATCATGGATGGAATTTATCTGGAGATAATAAATCACTAATTACTTTAATAGAAAAGATAAAATCCTATGGATCAAGGGTGAGTTTATTTATTGACCCTGATGAAGATAGTATTTCAAAAGTTAAAGAAGTAGGTGCAGATCGAATAGAACTTTACACAGGTCCATATGCAGAAGCATATGGTTCAGAAGCAAAAACAGAAAAGTTAATTAATCTTTACTCTAAGGCCGCTACCCATGCACATAACATAGGGCTGGGTGTTAATGCAGGGCATGATTTAGATTTATTCAATTTAGGTCTATTTCTTAAGAGATGTAATATTGATGAAGTCTCAATAGGTCACGCACTTATTTCTGACTCACTTAAATTTGGTATGAGCGAAACAGTTAAAAAGTATCTTCACTTATGTAAATGAGATAAAATTTTGATTATGGACATAGAACAAGAAATAAAAGAACAAATAAACGCTAATCCCATACTTTTGTACATGAAGGGTTCTCCAGATGCCCCTCAGTGTGGGTTTTCTTCAAGGGCTACACAGTTATTGATCGCATGCGGAAAACCGTTCTCTTTTGTCGATATTCTTTCCAATCCAGAGATAAGAGCTAATCTACCTAAAGTTTCAAATTGGCCCACCTTTCCACAATTATTTGTAAACGGAGAATTAGTAGGTGGTAGTGATATATTGATGGAATTACAAGAAAGCGGAGAACTTCAAAAATTAATAGATTCTGTAGAGCAAAAATCTTAAAATATCTGCTTTCTGTACTTTAATTTTCCTCTGAAGCCTCCTAGTTATAAGGGTTTCAAATTAGGCTACTATTGAGTGGGATTAATAAAATGTTCGAAACAACTGATTTTTTATTCACAGCGGAAACTACACCTGGAGTTACTACTGATCTTGCTGGAAGCGTTGGCAAGGTTGAAGAGCTCAGCGTTGTAGCTGACGCTGTAAACGTAACAGATTCACCAAATTGCAAAAGTCGTTTGAACGGTTTGCTGGTTGCTTCAGAGATTAAAAGAAGTGGGTTAGATGTCATTTTGCAACTAACGGGTAGGGACAGAAACCAGATTGCCTTGGAGTCCGTGTTGTTGGGTGCCTTGTCGGTTGGTGTAAACAAAATACTTTGTCTAACCGGAGATCAGCCAGACAAGAACGGGCCTGTGGTTGTTAATGAATTAAATAGTAACGGATTGATCAAACTATGTAAGGTCATCTCAGAGGGAACGCTGACCGACGGAACAACAATAAAAGACCCTTTACCGATTTATTCAGGTGCGGCGGATGATTTATACGATCAGCTCTCAAAACCAGATGCGATTAGCAAATTAGCTATGAAGATCGAACAAGGAGCAAATTTTATTCAAACTCAGTATTGTTTTGATTATGAGGTTATCAAAAAATATTCGGATAAATTGAATGACCATGGTTCCTTTAATAATTGTAAGGTGCTAATTGGAATGGGCCCTTTAAAATCAGCTGAGCAGGGCGACTGGATACGAAAGAACTTATGGGGTGTAAACATCTCTGATGAAATTCTGCACCGCTTAGAGGTTAGTGACTCGCCAGCGGAAACCGGTGAACAAATTTGTAAAGAACTGATAGAAAAAATTATCCAACTTCCCTGTATTGATGGAGTTCATTTAATGGGTCCAAATAGTGAAAAAGGTTCGGCTAGAATAATTTCTCATTTTAGATAAGGTTCTACAGGACAACCTATTAATATTTCAAGCAAACCTCCAGCTATCATTGAGTGGTAGTAAATGAATAATAATCAGTATCTAAAAGAAATCCTATCAAACGTTAAAACCATTGCTGTTGTAGGAGCAAGCTCTAAACCAGATAAAGATAGTTATAGGGTCATGGAAGCTCTTATTAAGTTCGGGTTTGAAGTATTTCCAGTAAATCCCAATTATGCGGGCGAAAGAATTTTAGGTAAGGAATGTTATCCAAATTTGAAAGCCATTAATAAAAAAATTGATATGGTAGATATATTTCGTACAAAAGATTTTATTTTTAGTCTTACAAAGGAAGCAATAGAGGTTAAAACGGAAATCTTATGGACTCAAGAAGGTATTATTCATGAAGAAGCAGCTAATTTTGGCAGAAGTGCTGGCCTCATAGTTGTAATGGATAAATGTCCAAAAAAGATTTTAGAAGAATAAAATTGTGTTAGTTAGATACTTGTACAAAAAATAAAAAGAGTTTTGCCTGAATTAGTAAATCACTACTGAACGAATACTTTCTCCTGAGTGCATTAGATCAAAAGCTTTATTAATATCTTCTAGTTGCATGGTATGAGTGATCAAATCATCAATATTTATTTTCTGATCCATATACCAATCCACAATCTTTGGCACATCAGTTCTACCTCTAGCTCCACCAAAAGCAGTTCCTTTCCAAGAACGGCCCGTGACTAATTGAAAGGGGCGAGTTGAGATTTCCTGACCTGCTCCAGCCACACCGATTATGTAAGATTCACCCCAGCCTTTATGGCAACACTCAAGAGCTTGACGCATCACATCAACGTTGCCAATACATTCGAAGCTATAATCCACACCTCCGGTAATTTGGATAATTTGATCTACGACATTATCAACATTTTTAGGGTTGATGAAATCTGTCATACCAAATTTTTTACCTAATGATTCCCGTTCAGAATTAATGTCAACACCAATAATTCTACTGGCACCAGCTAGTTTAGAGCCCTGAATAACATTAAGACCAATGCCTCCAAGGCCAAATACTGCCACAGTAGAACCTATTTCTACTTTGGCCTGAAAAATAACGGCACCGATGCCTGTTGTAACTCCACATCCGATATAACAGACCTTATCAAACGGAGCATCTTCACGGACTTTAGCTAAAGAGATCTCTGGTAAAACAGTATAGTTTGAAAAAGTAGAGCAACCCATGTAATGCATTAAAGGTTTGCCATTAAGAGAAAATCGGCTTGTTCCATCGGGCATCACTCCCTGACCCTGGGTTTCCCTTACGGCCTGACAAAGATTAGTTTTAGGATTTAGACAATATTCACACTTACGACACTCAGCTGTATACAGAGGAATTACATGATCACCTGTTTTGACAGTTGAGACCCCTGGTCCTACTTCAACTACTATTCCTGCTCCTTCATGACCGAGAATAGAAGGAAATACTCCTTCTGGATCTTCACCACTTAAAGTAAAAGCATCTGTATGGCAAACACCGGTAGCTTTTAATTCAACTAGCACTTCACCTGTTTTTGGGCCCTCCAGCTCAACTTCACATATTTCTAAAGGTTTACCTGCTTCGAAAGCTACAGCAGCTTGTGTTTTCATTGATCTCTACTCTTAGTGATTTTTAAACTTTTTATTTTTTAAATTTAGCTGCTTCTTCTGAACCGCCCGTTGCTGTCCCTTTGGTGTAAGAATGAGCACCCATACCTGCAAGATCTCCGCCTTGAACAATTAAATATTCATTTCTTATTTCTTCCTCATCAAAGAAGCATTCCAATATTTCTCTGACTCCATCAGCATACCTTGCCTGTGCCGATAAAGAAGTGCCAGATGTATGTGGAGTCATTCCGTGATTTGGCATTGTTCTCCAAACATGATCATTTGGTGCCGGTTGTGGGAACCACACATCTCCTGCATACCCACTCAACTGTCCTGACTTTAATGCCTCAGCTATGGCATCCTTATCACAAATTTTTCCTCTGGCAGTATTAATAATATACGCGCCAGGTTTACACTTACTAATTAACTCCTGATTAAATAAATGTTCTGTTTCAGGATGAAGAGGGCAACTTATATTAATAACGTCACAAGCTGCAACTAGAGATTCAACTGAATCATGATAGGTTAAATTAAGCTCTTGTTCTTGTTCTGAATTCAATCTATGTTTATCAAAATAATGTAAATGCACATCAAAAGGATGCATTTTTCTTAACATATCGTAACCAATGCGTCCTGCAGCAATTGTGCCTACATGCATACCTTCTACATCATAAGATCTCTTAACAGCGTCAGCGATATGCCAACCACCTTCATTCACTATCCTATGTTGATTATGATAATCTCTAACTAAAGATAAAATCATCATAACAATATGTTCTGCAACTGACCTTGAATTACAGTAGGTCACCTCAACGACATCAACTTTATGGTCCATAGCAGCCTGTAAATCTACATGATCAGAACCAATGCCAGCAGTAATTGCCATTTTTAAATTTGGCGCACTTTCTATTCTTTTTCTTGTTAGATAATACGGCCAAAATGGTTGTGAAATTACAACATCAGCATCAACTAATTCTTTATCCGCAACGCAACCCTCAGCGTCTTTATCAGATGTAACCACTAGTGTATGTCCTCTATCTTCTAAAAACTTTCTCAAACCCAATTCACCAGATACACAACCAAGCAATTCACCTGGTTTAAAATCTCTTCCTTTAGGAGTGGGTAATGT
>LUQU01000067.1:19008-49869 GCA_001628005.1 SAR86 cluster bacterium REDSEA-S09_B4 | reverse complement strand
AGAGAAGAACTTTACGAAGTACTTGATTATCATACTTTTGAGAAGAAACTAGATGATCTATTTGAAGAGTAGACAAGAAAAATAATATGGCAGAAAAGAAATTAGAAGGAGCAGGATTAAGGGGGCAGGTAGCTGGCCACACCGCTCTTTCAACTGTTGGAAAGGCAGGAAAAGGTTTGACCTACAGAGGCTATGCTATTGAAGAGTTAGCAGAAAAAGCCACGTTTGAAGAAGTGGCTTATATGCTCCTTTACGGGCATCTACCAAATCAGTCTGAATACGATGAGTATTCAGCTAAATTAAAATCTTATAGAAGGCTTCCTGATGAGCTAAAAGAAGTATTGCAAAGGGTTCCTAAGAGCACTCATCCAATGGATGTGTTGAGAACGGGAAGTTCTATGTTAGGTAATTTAGAGCCAGAAGGAGATTTTTCAAATCAAAACGAAACTGCCGACAGGATCTTGGCTGCTATGCCTTCTATTATTACTTATTGGTACCGTTTTTCTCATCAAGGTGAAACTATAGAAACAGAGACAGACCATCCTACAATGGGAGGTCAATTTTTATCCTTGCTTACGGGAGAAACTGGAGCCATTGGAACCTTAAGGGGACCTCTTCATGGAGGGGCTAATGAAGCTGCGATGGAGACTATTGAAAAGTTCTCTTCTAGAGAAGAAGCCAATCAAGGTATAAAGAAGATGTTAGCAAACAAAGAAAAAATAATGGGCTTTGGACATGCTGTTTATTCTAATGAAGATCCTCGAAATAAGATTGTTAAAGCTTGGGCAAAGAAATTAGGTGAATTAAGTGGGGATAGTCTTCTCTACGAGGTTTCTGAAGAGGTTGAGACTGTTATGACAGAAGAAAAAGATTTATTTGCTAATACTGATTTTTATATGGCCTCGGCTTATCATTATCTTGGTATTCCAACACCGATTTTTACACCCCTTTTTGTAATAGGTAGGACTTCAGGTTGGACAGCCAATGTAATGGAACAAAGAGCAGACAACAGAATCATTCGACCCAGTGAAGAATATACCGGCCCTGATAAATCAGAATGGGTCGATATGGCTGACCGTTAAATAACTAAAGGAAAATAATATGACTGGAAACGTTGACTCTAACGTTCGACCTGATCCAGATCAGATACTGGTTAAGGTTGCTGACTATGTCCTGGATAAGAACATAGAAAGTAAAGAAGCTTTAACAACAGCTCGATATTGTTTAATGGATACTCTGGGCTGCGGGTTGTTGGCTTTAACCTTTGATGATTGCAAAAATTTATTGGGTCCTTATGTAGAGAATACAAGTGTTCCCAACGGAGTGCGGGTGCCTGGAACAAAACACGTTCTTGATCCAGTAAAAGGGGCTTGGGATATTGGGGCGATTATTCGATGGCTAGATTTCAATGACACTTGGCTAGCAGCCGAGTGGGGACACCCTTCAGATAATTTAGGTGGAATTTTGTCGGCAGCAGATTTTATTTCTCAACAGAATATTACAGCCGGAAAACCTGGTCTAACCATCCATGATGTTCTAATAAGTATGATAAAAGCTCACGAAATACAGGGTGTACTTGCTCTAGAAAACAGTTTCAACAGGGTGGGATTGGATCATGTAGTGCTGGTCAAAATAGCTTCTACGGCAGTAATAGCTTCTTTATTTAGCCTCACTAAAGAAGAGACGATCGCTGCTCTATCCCAAGCATTTGTTGATGGGCAAAGCCTAAGGACCTACAGGCATGCTCCAAATGCAGGCCCCAGGAAATCCTGGGCAGCAGGAGATGCTACTAGTAGAGCACTTCAACTGGTCCTTTTAACCCAGAAAGGCCAAATAGGCTACCCGAGTGCTATAAGTGCCCCAACTTGGGGATTTCAAGATGTTCTCTTTAAAGGGCAAGAATTAAGACTGCCTCAAGAATTTGATTCCTATGTAATGGAAAATATTTTATTTAAGATATCTTATCCAGCTGAATTTCATGCACAAACTGCAGTGGAGGCTGCTGTTATTCTTCACCCAGAAACTAAAGACAAAGGATTCAACAACATAGAAAAGATTGTCATTACTACCCATGAATCTGCAATTAGAATTATTAGCAAAGAAGGCAAGCTTAATAACCCGGCTGATCGAGATCACTGTATTCAATACATGACAGCAATAGGCTTATTAAAAGGAAATTTAGTAGCCGAAGATTATGAAGATGATGTTGCTTCGAATCCTTTGATAGATTCTTTAAGAAGTAAAATGGTTATAGAAGAGGAACCTAGATACAGCAAAGAATATCTTGAAGCTGACAAGAGATCTATTGCCAATGCAATTCAAATCTACTTTTCAGATGGAAGTTTTACAGACAAGGTCGAAGTTGAATATCCTATTGGTCATAAAAGAAGAAGAGAAGAGGGCATTCCTATCTTAATAGAAAAGTTTAAGACCAATCTTGCTACTCAGTTCTCAAATTCTAGATCAGATGAAATCAGTAGCCTTTGTTTGGACCAGTCCACTCTAGAGGAAACCGTGGTTTCTGATTTTATGAGTCTTCTGGTAGCGGAATAGTAATTCTGGATTCCATGTTCTCATCCTCATTGAAATTACTATAAAAAGTATCTTTTAATTTTTCAGCAGCATACAAATCCATTTGATCATCAAAGTGTGGGGAGGCGCTATCTTGTGTGGCGCTACCGTATTGATGAACACTCTCAGATTTTAAGTTTCCATTTTTGTCCCATTCGACATAAATATATAAACCATCTCCACCTTGAGCTTTTAAGTAACCTTCTTTTTGTTGTCTTCCGTAGATAGCCCTTAAGGTGTCGGGACCTCCTTGAACAGAAATTTTCTTATCTCCCCTTACAAGAAAATTTCTTTCTGACCAAAGAGGATCTAGCCGTCCGTAGATTTTATTCATCTGATCTACACATTCTCTAAATACTGTTTCAACAGGAGGTGGGGATCTCTGTCCTTGTTCAGCAAGCCATTCAGGGCTTATTGTGCATACACCTAAGGCGGCTGATCTGTTGTTAAAGTCTGTTTTTAAATCCCAATCTTTTAGTATTCTTTGAGCGTCTATTAAGTCTTTCTCTTCAAAGTTTATTTCAAAAATCTGTTCAAGATATTTATAAGCTCTTGAATTCTTTGAATAAGAATTATCAAACTTAATATTTTTAAATTTCTTTTCGGAGACATATTCTGTTTCTGAAAATAATTCAAGCCCTCTATTTGCTCGATTTGTCATTCTTGTTTGTAGACCCAAAGTGGAAGAGTAATCAGAGGGAGACAAATTGCTTTCCTCAGAAGTGACTTTAAAGGGATCTTGGTTGGTGCTAATTAACCAACCTGATTGCGGGTTTATTAATAGAGGTATGTCTTTTAAAGGGACTATCTCATTCCAAACAAGAGAAGATTTAGTACCGTCAACGGGATGAGTCCAATCAATTCCTTCTTTTCTTTTTGGAGAAGAAGAATTGTGCAAAAAAATGATGTTAGATTCTTTATCAGCATAAACTGCATTAAATGAAACTATTGATCTGAGTTTCATTGCATCCAACCAATCTTTCTTATTTTTTGATTTATTTAACTTATACCATTGCTCAACTTGTTTGATGTCTTCCATCCCGCTAAAACGCACGGCATAAACGCCGTGATCTGTTTCTAATACTGGACCATGAATTGAATATTTAGCTTCTCTATTAAAAGTCCACCAAAAAGGCCCCCATAATTTTATTGGTAACTTAAAGTTCTTTTTTTTAAAAGGAACCCACTCACCGTCTAGCCAATATTCGTTATCGTCTTCGGGATTTACTTTGAGTAAAAAAGAATCCGAAAGGTCAGGTTTATTTACAGTAAATCCCCAACCTAGATTTTCATTAAAACCAACAAAAATAAAGGGAGACCCTGGAAAAACTCCACCCATCATATTCCAGCCTTCCTCACTTTGTACATGAGCTTCATACCAAGCTACTGGTCCCTCTAGAGGTTGATGAGAATTAATCATTAGACGAGTGCTTCCATCACCAGTTTTATTCGGATTAGCAGAAAATGCATTTGAGCCGAGAACCAAGTCCTGCCATTCAAGAAGGTTAGATCTGTATCCAGCTGTTTCTTTTTGGACTAGCCCTTTTCCGCTTTGCAGCTTCTCTATTGAGCTAATAACCCCTGAGAAGAACAGATTTTGTAAAGAAAAACCAACGACAATATCTTCTTTGGTAATAGGGAAATCTTTAATGTAATCACTTTTTGGATTTAAAGCAGCCCAATAATTCAATCCATCAGTGTAAGCTTCTATGACTTTTTTAACTTCTACAGAAAGATCAACTTCATATCTTGAGTTAACTCTTTCTCTTATCTCAAGCGTCTTTATTAAGTAGTCAGTTATTGCTCCATCGAAACCTTCTTTTAACCCCATTTGTGCTCTATACAAAGCCATATTGGCTATCAAGTTCTTAATGTCATCTTCTGCGTGTGCGTAGGCTATCCCAAATGCTACATCAGCATCTGTTTTTCCCTCTATGTGCGGTACACCCCATATATCTCGGGTAACTATTGCCTCATAATTTTTTGCTTTTTGTAACGCTTCTGCTTTGAAATCAGCGTTGAGTATCTGGAAAAAGAAAGCAAATAAAAGAATATAAAGAATCTTCTTCATATTATTGGAAAATCTAGAAGATCTTGTAAATCTTGTAAGGCATCTTCGGATCTGACTACTTTTATAGTCTTCATACCCAAAACCTTTGCTGGTTTTAAATTTATACCTAAGTCATCTAAAAAAATTACTTCATTAGGGTTCACTTTTCCTCGCTTACAGGCTAATTGATAAAACTTAGGATCAGGTTTTCGGACGTTTTCTTTGCTTGATTCAAATACGAAATCAAATAACCCCATGATTTCTTGATGGGCTCCTGAAATAGCTGCATTGTCCGTTTCCAACTCCTGGTCTTCAGTAGATCGGATATTATTGGTTAAGCAGCCTTGGATAAGTTTATCTTTTATTTCGCGAAGAGCTTTAACCATTTCGGTCCTAATTTGACCCTTTAATAATGCTAGGACTTGTTTGCCGGGGACAGAATGACCAAATTGTTGGCTCTCGACCTCAAATAGAGAATCAAATTCTTCTTGATCGATTTCATTTCTTTCTAATTTGGCCCAAGCATTATTATCGGGATTGGTAGAATTGATGGTTCTGATTAAATCTTTAGGTAAATTATGTGATTCTTCGTATATATTGAAAGAATCAAAGGGGCTGGTAGTTATAACTCCTCCAAAGTCCCAAAATACAGCTCTAATCATGGTTTTAATCCTTTATTGAGGGCTGCAGTATATTAAAAAAAGTGAAAATAATACTATTTAAACTACCTAAAAAGCCCAAAAAACCTATAATCGCACCCCCGAAATTAGCTTAAGATAAGAAAATGTCTGGAAATACAACTGGAAAACTTTTTAATGTGACCACTTTTGGTGAGAGTCATGGTGTTGCTATGGGTTGTATTGTTGATGGATGCCCTCCAGGAATGGACTTAACTGAGGCAGATATTCAGACTTATTTAGATAAAAGGAAGCCAGGTTCATCTAAATTCACCACACAAAGAAAAGAAGATGACAAAGTAGAAATTTTATCTGGAGTTTTTGAGGGTAAGACAACTGGAACTCCTATAGGACTTTTAATAAGAAATAAGGACCAAAAGTCAAAGGATTATGAAAAATTAAAAGATGTTTTTAGACCCTCTCATGCAGATTATTCGTATACCCAAAAATATGGGATAAGAGATCACAGGGGTGGGGGAAGAGCTTCTGCAAGAGAAACAACCATGCGAGTAGCTGCAGGCTCTATTGCTAGAAAATACCTAAAAGAAAGTTCAGGCATCGAGATCACTGGCTATCTAAGTCAAATTGGGAATATTAAAATTAACGAAGTAGATTTAAATGAAATCGACAAAAACCCTTTTTTCAGCCCTGATAAGAAAATAATTCCTGAGATAGAAAAGCTGATTAATAAACTACGTGAGGAAGGAGACTCAATAGGTGCGAAAATAACTGTAAATGTTACAAATTTACCTCCTGGGTTAGGAGAACCGGTTTTCGACAAACTTGATAGTGAGATAGCTAAGGCTCTAATGGGTATAAATGCTGTTAAAGGAGTTGAAATTGGAGCAGGTTTCTCAGTTATAGAAGCAAAAGGGTCTGAAAGTAGAGATGAAATGTCTCCAGAAGGCTTTAAATCTAATTCCTCTGGAGGAACTTCGGGAGGAATATCAACCGGACAAGATTTAATAGCTAGCATAGCTTTAAAACCAACTTCTAGCATAGCTAAAGAAGGAGACACTGTAGACAAGGAAGGTAAGGCAGCTAAGATCAAGGTAACGGGTCGTCATGATCCTTGTGTAGGGATTAGAGCTACACCTATCGCTGAATCAATGGTCGCTCTAGTTTTAATAGATCATTTACTTCGGAATAGAGGCCAGAATGCTGACGTAAAATCAGAAGTACCTGAAATACCGTCTAAAGGGTAAAAGTTATGCCAAGAACTCTTTACGATAAATTATGGGATCTCCATGAAGTCACTCAAAGGGAAGATGGAACTTATCTTCTGTATATTGATAGACATTTAATTCATGAGGTAACTTCTCCTCAGGCTTTTGAAGGATTAAGAGTAGCTGGAAGAAAACCTTGGAGAACTTCTTCAAATAAAGCAACTCCTGATCACAATATACCTACTACAGATAGACAATTGGGCTTAAAAGGAATTAAAGATGAAGTGTCTAAGTTACAAGTGACTACTTTAGATGATAACTGTAAAGAGCATGGGATCGAACAGTTTGATATAGAGGATGAAAGGCAGGGTATTGTTCACGTTGTAGGTCCAGAACAGGGGATAACTCTACCCGGAATGACCGTTGTATGTGGAGACTCGCATACTTCTACGCATGGTGCACTAGGATCTTTGGCAATGGGAATTGGTACATCTGAAGTTGAACATGTTCTAGCTACGCAATGCTTGGTGGCTACTAAGCAGAAAAATATGAATGTACAGATAAGTAATGTACTTCCAAAGGGGGTCTATTCAAAAGATTTAACTATGAGTGTTATAGGAAAAATAGGTACAGCTGGAGCCACAGGATATGCAATAGAGTATTCTGGGAAGGCAATAGAATCAATGTCCATAGAAGCAAGAATGACCGTATGTAATATGGCCATAGAAGCAGGTGCCAGGGCAGGTATGGTTGCTTTCGATGAAATCACTTTAGATTATGTTAAAGGTAAGCCTTATGCTCCATCAGGAACCCAATGGGATAATGCAATAGACCTATGGAAAGATCTAAAAACTGATTTAGGAGCTCATTTTGATAAAACAATCAAATTTGATGCGAGTAAATTAAAACCTCAAGTTTCTTGGGGTACTTCGCCTGAAATGGTAATAGATATAGATTCTGTTGTTCCAGAGCCTAAATCTAATTCCGAATCTAACGCACTTGATTATATGGGGCTTAAAACAGGTATGAAACCTGAGGATATTAAACTGGATCAAGTATTCATAGGCTCTTGTACCAATTCAAGGTTGGAAGATTTAAGAATTGCTGCAGAAATTGTTAAAGGTAGTAAGGTTAGTAAAAGTGTAAAGAGAGCTATTGTGGTACCTGGATCCGGATTGGTATCAAAGGCAGCTATAGAGGAAGGTTTAGATCAAGTTTTCATGGATGCTGGATTTGAATGGAGAGCCCCTGGTTGTTCTATGTGCCTAGGAATGAATCCTGATCAACTAGATGAAGGTGATCACTGTGCTTCAACATCAAATAGAAACTTTGAAGGCAGACAAGGCTATAAAGGAAGAACTCATTTAGTTAGTCCAGCCACAGCAGCTGCGTCAGCTATAGCAGGAAATTTTGTAGACGTAAGGGGTATCGTAGGATGAATGAGTACACCATACATTCAGCAAAAATGGTCCCTTTAGATAGATCTAATATTGATACGGATCAAATAATCCCTAAACAGTTTCTTAAATCAATTAAAAAAACTGGTTTTGGACCTAATTTATTTGATTCTTGGAGATATTTAGATTCAGGATATCCTGGACAAGACAATTCAAAAAGACAAATAAATCCAGAATTCGTTCTAAATGATAAAAGATATGAAGAGTCTGAAATTCTAATTTCTAAAGCTAATTTTGGCTGTGGGTCAAGCAGGGAGCACGCAGTATGGGCTATTCAAGATTATGGCATTAAGTGTGTTATTGCTGAAAGTTTTGCTGATATTTTTTATAACAACTGCTTTAAGAACGGACTTCTTGCAATAGCTTTACCTAAAGATTCAATGGAAGAATTATTCAGAATTAGTGAAGAAGGTAAAAATATACATGTCGATCTAATAAATCAGGTCATCTTGGATTCAGCTGAATCAGTGATTGTTAAATTCGACATAGACAATTTTAGAAAAACTTGTGTACTAGAAGGGCTCGACGAAATAGGCATAAGTTTAAAAGACTCTGAACTTATTAAAAGCTTTGAAAAAAATAAAAAGGAAGTAACTCCTTGGATTTTTAAATGAGTAAAAACAAGAAAAGAATACTTATTCTTCCAGGTGATGGTATAGGCCCTGAAGTTAGTGCCGTTGCCAAAAAACTTTTAGTTTTGTTAGATCAGAAATATTCTTTAAATCTAGAGGTTTCAGAAGGATTGTTAGGGGGAACAGCTTATGACCAAATTGGAGATCCTCTACCTAAGGAGACTTTAGACAAGGCAAAAGAAAATGAAGCGATACTCTTGGGAGCAGTAGGAGGGCCAAAATGGGACCAGATTTCGTCTGAAAAAAGACCTGAAAAAGGTCTTTTAGGAATAAGATCTGAATTTGATTTCTTTGCAAATCTTAGACCCGCTATCTTATCGAAAGAGCTTGTCTCAGCTTCAACATTGAAAGAGGAAAAAGTAGCTGATTTAGATTTACTTATCGTTCGTGAGTTAACAGGTGGTATTTATTTTGGAGAGCCAAGAGGAAAGGTTAAGGGCTCAGAAGAAGTTCTTAATACCATGCGATATAGCAAAGATGAAATAATTAGAATAGGAAGGGTGGCGTTTGAATCTGCCAGAAAAAGGAGCGGAAAGCTTTGTTCAGTGGACAAAGCTAATGTACTAGAAGTTAGTTCATTTTGGCGGAATACAATATCCGATCTTTCTCACGAATACCCCGACGTAGAATTAAGTCATATGTTGGTAGATAACGCTGCTATGCAATTAGTAAGAGAACCAAAGCAATTTGATGTCATAGTCACAGGAAACTTATTTGGAGATATTCTTTCCGATATAGCGGCAATGCTAACAGGCTCTATAGGTATGCTTCCTTCAGCCTCTCTAAACGATACAAACAAAGGACTCTATGAACCTGTGCATGGATCTGCACCAGATATAGCCGGTAAGGATTTAGCTAATCCTTTAGCTTCCATCTTGTCTGTTGCCATGATGATGAGGTATACCTTCGAAGAAGAAAAAGTGGCTTTGGCAATTGAACAAGCCGTAGAATCTGTTTTAGCTTTAGGTCAAAGAACCCAAGATATAGCTGGAAAGAAAGACGCAGTTATAGGCACAAGTGAAATGGGACAACTAGTTTTAAAAGAAATAGAGTCTAACTGATGAAGGAAGCAAAAAATATCGCTGTGGTTGGAGCTACTGGGCTTGTCGGCAAGACTTTTCTTCAATTACTTGAATCAGATCATTTTTTAGATTCAGATATCCACTTACTAGCAAGTAAAAAATCAGAAGGTAAAGAAGTTACCTTTAGAAATTCTAGTCATATTGTTGGTTGTTTGGATAATTTTGATTTTTCTAAAGTTGATTTAGCATTCTTCTCTGCTGGATCAGAAACAGCTAAAGAATATGCACCTAAAGCTGTCGAACAAAGATGTTTTGTAGTCGATAACTCTTCATGTTTTAGAAAAGATAAAAACATTCCTTTAATAGTTCCTGAGGTTAATGCGGAAGCTTTACTCGATTACTCAATGCCTGGCATAGTAGCTAACCCTAATTGTTCTACAATCCAAATGCTGGTAGCACTCAAGCCTTTGCATGATTTATTTAACATTAATAGAATTGATGTGACTACCTTCCAGGCTGTTTCAGGAACTGGAAAGTTAGCTCAGGAAGAATTACAACTCCAAATTAAACAGGAGTTACAAGAAGAAAAAACTTATTCAAATATTTATGCTAAACAAATAGCTTTTAATGCCTTACCTCATTGCGACGATTTCCAGGAAAACTCCTATGCCCTTGAAGAAATGAAAATGGTTTGGGAGACTCATAGGATTCTAGATCCTAATATAGAAATAGCAGCCACTTGTGTAAGAGTGCCAGTAATGAATGGCCATTCAGAATCTGTACATATTGAAACCACTGAACAAATAAATATCGATATAGTCAAAGAATCTTTGAATGAAGCCAAAGGCATCAAGCTAGCTGACGGTGAAGGTTCTGAAAGTTATGAAACCGCTTTAGAGATAGACGGAACAGACTTAGTTCATGTAGGTAGGCTTAGAATGGATCTTTGGAATACTAAAAGGCTTAATTTATGGATTGTTGCAGACAACTTGAGAAAAGGGGCTGCCTTAAATAGTATCCAAATTGCTGAAATACTGTTCGTTTAGTTTCTATGAAAGTTGATCTATTGATCGAAAATATAGAAATGAATTTTGAAACTTTGACCGGATTTTCCTTTCAAGGATTAGTTGGAATCATTGTAGGTCTAATAATTTTTTCACTTTTATTATTTTTGATCAGGTATGAAAAGAAAGCTAACGAGACCTTTAATTTTAAAGATAGCAACCTAAGTGAGGTTGGTGACCCTATAGAGGCAAATATAAATTTAGCTAGAAGTTTGATAGAGATGAAAGAAATTGATAAAGCAGATGAGTGCATAAAAAAAGTGGAATTCAATGAGGACTTAAGTTTGGAACAACGAGAAAAAATAAATATTCTTAAAGTTAAAATAACAGAAAATAAGAATGGCTAAAAAAATCTTTCGAATAGCTCTTGGAATTGAATATGAAGGAACAGCTTATAAAGGGTTTCAAAAACAAAAGAGTACGAAAAAAACTGTACAGGGCCAGCTAGACTTAGCTTTAAGCAAGGTAGCTAATCAGCAGATTTCGACTGCATGTAGTGGAAGAACTGATGCGGGTGTGCATGCCTACTGTCAAACGATACATTTTGATACTACTTCTTTACGGGAAGTTAAGTCTTGGATCAATGGTGGTAATGCCTTACTTCCAAAAGACATAAGAATTCTATGGGCAAAACAAGTATCCAGTGATTTTCATTCTAGGTTCTCAGCTTTATCAAGAACGTATCGTTACATTATACGAAACTCTGAACTTCCATCAGCTTTAGATAGGAATAAAAAATTATGGGTTAAAGAAAAGTTAGACTTGAGAAATATGAGAAGGGCCTCGTCATACCTGATAGGGGAAAAAGATTTTTCTTCTTTTCGATCTTCTTCTTGTCAATCAAAAAGCTCAGATAGAAATATTCATTCAATAAATATTAAGAAAAAAGGGGACTTATTATTTATCGATATAAACGCAAATGCCTTCTTATTAAATATGGTTAGAATAATTACAGGAACACTTTTAGAAACAGGATTGAAAAAGATAACACCTAAAAGAGTCAAAGAAATTCTAGACGCTAAAGACAGAACTCTCGCTGGAAAAACCGCCTCTCCTAATGGCCTGTATTTTGTTGGCACTGAATATTTAAAGAAATATAAAGTTCCTAACATTTCAAATTCCGTTATCTAATCAAAATCTGTAAGGTCAAATCTGATAGACTGCGCGACCCTGAGATAAATCATGAGCTTATTTATAAAGATTTGTGGAATTACAAGTGCAAAAGACGCAAGTTTAGCCATTTCTTTTGGAGCTAATGCTTTAGGTTTTAATATGTATGAAAAAAGCCCTAGGTATGTATCTCAGAAAGAGGTCAAGGAAATTCTAAAAGAACTATCAGATGAAATCATACCTGTTATGGTTTTTGTGGATCCCAGTTATGAATATGTTGAAGATTGCTTAAAACTTTCAACAAAGATCATTCCTCAATTCCATGGAAGTGAAAATCCAGAATTCTGCTCTTCTTTCAATAGAAATTTTATTAAAGCTATACCAGTATCTAAAGAAGAAGACATAAATAATGGGTTTGAAAAATATGCTGATTCTTGGATGATATTGTTGGATAGTTATACTCAAGAAGAGTTTGGTGGTACAGGGAGACAATTTGATTGGACTTACTTGAGAGGTAAGGACTACGATAAGGCATATTTAGTAGCTGGAGGACTAAATCCTAATAACGTTACAGAGGTATTATCACTAACTTCTTGTACAGGATTAGATGTTAGTTCGGGTGTAGAATCTTCCCCAGGAAAGAAGGATTCAATGAAAATAAAAGAATTTATTGATATAGCAAGGAATTTCCATGTCTAAAAAGGAGAAATTGCCTGATTCCAAAGGACGTTTTGGTATTTATGGTGGAGTATATGTCGCAGAAACTTTAGTTCCTGCTTTAGAAGAACTTGCCCAAAAATATGAACTAATAAAAGACGACAAAGAGTTCATGGCTGAAGTCCAAGATGATCTTGAGAAATTTGTAGGAAGACCTTCACCGCTATATTTTGCTAAGCACTGGTCTAAGAAATTAGGGGGTGCAAAGGTATATCTAAAAAGAGAGGATTTAAATCATACGGGCGCTCATAAAATAAATAACACCGTTGGTCAGATACTTCTTGCCAAGCATATGGGCAAGACAAGAATAATTGCCGAGACCGGCGCTGGTCAACATGGAGTAGCTACAGCAACTGTAGCTGCTAGACATGGTTTGGAATGTGTAATCTATATGGGCGAAGAAGATATAAAAAGACAATCTCTAAATGTCTATAGAATAAAAATACTTGGTGCAGAAGTCGTTTCTGTTAATTCAGGAACAAAAACTTTGAAAGACGCTATGAATGAGGCCATGAGAGATTGGGTAACCAATGTGGATAATACCTATTACATTATTGGAAGTGTTGCAGGGCCTCACCCTTATCCACAGATAGTCAGGGATTTTAATTCAGTAGTTGGAGAGGAAGTGCTTTTTCAAAGCAAAAATCAAATAGGTAAGATGCCAGATCTTTTGGTTGCATGTGTTGGAGGGGGGTCAAATGCTATGGGTCTTTTTTATCCTTTTATAGATATCTCCTCAACTGATTTAGTAGGAGTAGAGGCAGGCGGCTTGGGACTTGATACGGGTAAACACGCAGCACCTTTGAATGCAGGCAGTGAGGGTGTGCTTCATGGAATGAGAACTTATCTAATGCAAACTACAGAAGGTCAAATTCAAAATACGCATTCCATTTCAGCAGGGTTAGATTACCCAGGAGTTGGACCAGAACATGCCTGGTTAAAAGATATTGGCAGAGCTGACTACACCACTGCAAATGATCAAGAAGCTCTTGATGCCTTTAAAGAATTAACTCTCGTAGAGGGAATAATGCCTGCTTTGGAAACAGCCCATGCTTTAGCTTATGTAAAAAAAATAGCACCCACAATGGATTCCGAAAAAGTAATAGTGGTTAATATCTCTGGTAGGGGAGATAAAGATATAAACACGGTTGCAGATATTGAGGGCATAAAACTTTAATGGGGCGAATTGAAAAGACTTTCTTAGATTTAGCTGAGCTTAAACAAAAGGCTTTGATTGGCTACATCGTTTCTGGAGATCCTAATATGTCTTCAACCCTAATGGCAATGCACTTAATGGTAGAAGAGGGAGTGCATGTTATTGAACTTGGTATAGCTTTTTCAGATCCAATGGCTGAGGGACCCTCTATTCAACAAGGGCATGAAAGAGCTCTAGCAGAGAAAATTTCACTTAAAGCAACTCTTAAGCTAGTAAAAAGTTTCAGGGAGAAAGATAAAAAAACTCCAGTCGTCTTAATGGGCTATATGAACACTTTTGAAGCACTAGGAAGTGAAGTTTTTTCTTATGCAGCGAAAGACAACGGTGTGGATGGGATTCTTATAGTAGACATGCCTTTAGAAGCAAGTGATGAATTCACCGAAGAGTGCAGAAAACAAGGTCTTGATGTTATTAGACTAATCGCTCCTACTACCACTGAATCAAGAATCAAGAAAATATGTAAACAAGCATCGGGATATATTTACTACATATCACTTAAAGGTATTACAGGCGCAGACTCTATAAACCCAGAAGAAGTAGAAAAGAAAGTTTTAAAGCTAAAGAAGTTAACAGATTTACCAGTGGTTATTGGCTTTGGAATTAAAGATGGTAAATCAGCCAGTAAAGTAAAAGACCTAGCTGACGGTGTAGTAGTAGGAACTGCTTTAGTTGATATCATGGGAGGCAATAAAGAGGAGATAGAAAAGCATTTATCTATTAAAATTAAGGATCTTTCTAAAGCGCTACGTAAAACTTAACTATGGCCAATTGGTTTGACAAGATTCTTCCCTCTTTTATAAAGAAAGGCAGTACAAAAAAGTCATCGGTACCAGAGGGCTTGTGGCAGACATGTTCAGGCTGTAATAACGTGCTTTATGTTCCCGAACTTGAAGCCAGTCTTTATGTATGCCCTAAATGTGATCATCACGTTAGGATTGGTGCAAGAAAAAGGTTGGATTTATTCTTGGATTCAGAAAATCAAATAGAGATCGCATCAAATGTAAGCCCTACAGACTGGCTTAAGTTCAAAGATACTAAACGTTATAGAGATAGGATTACTGAAGCAGAGAGTAACAGCGATGAAAATGAAGCTATTGTTGTAAAGCAAGGTACTTTATTAAAACTTCCATTGGTTGCAGCAGCCTTTGAGTTCAGATTCATGGGGGGTTCAATGGGGTCAGTAGTTGGACAAAAATTTGTAGAAGGGGTAAACCAAGCACTAAAAAATCAACTTCCTTTCGTTTGTTTTTCAACCAGCGGAGGAGCCAGAATGCAAGAATCTTTGGTTTCTCTTTATCAAATGGCAAAGACTAGTGCTGTTCTTCAAAAGCTGAAAGAGGCAGGACAGCCATATATATCTATTATGATTGATCCAATTTATGGAGGAGTTGCAGCAAGTTTAGCTATGTTAGGGGATATCAATATAGCTGAACCTAAAGCACTAGTGGGCTTCACCGGACCCAGGGTAATAGAACAAACTTTAAAAGTTCAGTTACCGGAAGGATTTCAAAGAAGTGAATTTTTATTGGATCACGGTGCTATAGATATGATTGTGCACAGAAAGGATCTTCAATCAACAGTTCATAGGCTACTATTAAATCTTCTTGATAAACCTTCAAGCTAATGTCCAAAGAGAACTCTTTAGAATACTGGTTAGATTACATTCAAACCATAGGACCAAAAGAAACAGATTTGGAACTCCAAAGGATAAAACCCATATATGAACAATTAATAAAATCTAAAATTGTCTCTAAAGTTATAGTTGTAGGAGGTACTAATGGAAAAGGCACAACTACGGAATTCTTAGGCCAACTTTTAGTTTCAAAGCATAAGATCGTTGGTACCTTCACTTCGCCACATTTATTTAATTTCAATGAAAGGATAAAAATAAATGGCAAGCCAGTTTCTGATGAAAGCATAGTTGAAAGCTTTAAATTAATTGAAGAAAACAGGGGTTCTACTAATCTTACGTATTTTGACTTTTCTACTTTGGCCGCTTTAATTATTTTCAATAAATCAAAAGTTGACTACATGGTGTTAGAAATTGGGCTTGGTGGAAGGTTGGATCCAGTAAATATTGTAGATTCAGACATTGCTATTTTGACTAATGTTGAGTTGGATCATCAAGATTGGTTGGGAGAAGATAGAGAGTCAATCGGAAAGGAGAAAGCAGATATTTTTAAACTTCATAAGCCTGTAATCATTGGACAACATGAAGTTCCAAATAGTGTCCGTGAGAAGACTTTAGAAACTAAAAATCAGACTTTTTGTGTTGGTGAAGAGTTTGATTATCAGGTAGACGATTTAAACAAAAAATGGACTTTTACATTTAAAGGGGAGAGGCAAGTTTCTTATCCAGATATCAAGTTGAATAGCTTTTCTGTGAGTAGCATTTCATGTGCTCTCACGGCTTTTTGCCTTTTAGAAGAAGAGGTAAGTTTAGATATGGATGCAGTTTTTGACTCACTAGATTTAAAAGGCCGTTGCGAACTTATAGATAACAGATATCTTCTAGACGTTAGCCATAATGAATCATCGGCTAGATATCTTTCATCTTTTATAGAAAGGAATTTTAAAGACCGAACAGTAATAAATGCCGTTTTTGGAGTTATGGAGGACAAGGATGTTAATTCGATCCTTGAACCATTAGCTACCAGAATTAATAAATGGTTTGTAACTTCTGCAGAGATAGAACGTTCTATGGCTACCAAAAAACTGGCAGATATCATTAATTCTAAATACCCCAAAGATATGGAGATTGTAGGAAGTGTTACAGAAGCCTGTATGAAAGCCCAAGAAGAAACTGAAGAAGGAGGCCTGATTTTAATCTTTGGTTCTTTTTATACCGTTGCAGAAGCTTTCCCTGCTTTAAAATTATTAAGATCAGTGGCTTAAATGATTGTAATAGATTGGATTTCTTTGGCTCTAATTGGAGCTCTAGGAATCTCAGGCTATTTTAATGGTTTTGCCAAAGAAATTTCTTCTGCTATCGCTTGGGTAGTGTCAATAGTTGGAGCATGGTATTTTGGTCCCTTGCTTTTTCCATACTTAGAAGCCTACTTAAGCAATGTTCAAGTTAAGTCTATCGCTTCATTTATCATTGTTTTTATTATTTTGTTTACTCTAGTAAGGTTGGCGGGTTCGATACTTTCTAAATTTCTGAGCGCCATCGGGTTAAGTTTTTTAGATAAAGGCTTAGGCTTCTTTTTTGGTGCTACAAAAGCAACTGCAATTTTGGTTACTGTATTTATATTGTCTTCAGGGTTTTTAGAAAATAAAAACTGGTGGAATGAATCTTTGTCTAAAGAGTGGACCACAAGAATTGCTGAGGTGATGGAACCATTAATTAAAGATTGGAAAGCTCAAGCAGAAATTTTATTAGACAAAGGGAATGTAACTTTTCCGCCGACGTTATAAACTAGGCTGCCTTCATGTGTGGAGTAGTAGGAGTAGTCAGTAAATCGGAAGTATCACCGATGATTTATGATGCTTTAACGATTTTACAGCACAGAGGTCAAGACGCCGCTGGAATAGCAACTTGCGACAATGATAAATTCCATTTAAGAAAACAACTGGGTCTCGTTAGAGATGTCTTTAGGGATACTCATATGATCATATTGAGAGGATCAATGGGAATAGGGCATCTGAGATATCCAACTGCTGGTAGTCAAGACAGAGAATTAGCGCAACCTATGTACGTTAACTCACCTTATGGAATAAGTATTTCTCATAACGGTAACTTGACTAATAAGGATGAGATAAGTGAGGTTTTAACAGATAGAAACCTTAGATTTTTAAGTACTGACTCTGACAGTGAAGTCTTACTAAATGTATTTGCACATGAGTTGCAAAAACAAGGAGCTTCATCCCTAACCCAAAAAGAAATCTTTCAAGCGGTGAAAGCTACACATAAAAGGGTTAGGGGAGCTTACTCAGTAATTTTTATGATTAATGGAGTTGGAATTGTAGGATTTAGAGATCCTTTTGGTATCAGACCACTAATTTTTGGTTCAAGAGAAAATGATCTCTTGGGACCTGACTATATGATTGCATCTGAAAGTACAGTTTTAGATACATTAGGATTTGATGTAACTGGTGATGTGGATCCTGGAGAAGCTATTTTCATTAGCAAAGAAGGCGAAATGTATAGAGAAGCCTGTATAGAAAACCCCATACATACGCCTTGTATATTCGAGTATGTTTATTTAGCTAGACCCGATGCCGTAATTGACAATATCTCTGTACATAAATCTCGAATGAGAATGGGTGAAGCTCTAGCAAAAAAAATTAACAAACTTAAACCAGAACATGACATTGATGTAGTAATTCCAATCCCAGAAAGTAGTACCACTTCTGCTCTCCAACTGGCTAACACACTGGGGATAAAGTACACAGAAGGATTTGTTAAAAACCGCTATATTGGAAGAACTTTTATTATGCCGTTTCAAGAAAAACGTGAAAAATCGGTAAGACAAAAGCTGAACCCAATTGAATTTGAGTTCAAGGGTAAAGTGGTTTTGTTGGTTGATGATTCAATAGTTAGAGGCACTACAAGTAGGCAAATAATTGAAATGGCTAGAAACGCAGGGGCTAAAAAAGTTTACTTTGCATCAGCAGCACCTCCAATTAGACATCAGAATGTCTACGGTATAGATATGGCTGCTACAACCGAGTTAATAGCTCACAATCGAACAGAAGAAGAAATTAGTGATCTTATTGGTGCAGATTGGCTTATCTATCAGAATCTAGAAGACCTTATAGAGTCAGCACGAAAAGGAAACCCCGCAATCCAACAATTTGAATGTTCTATATTTGATGGAAACTACATCACGGCCGATATAGACAAAAGCTACTTGCAAAGATTGGAAGAAACAAGAAGTGACGAGAAAAAATCTAGAAAATTAAACTAATAAGAATTTTATTTAGCTGTTTCTATAGTGACAGTAGGAAGTACTGCATTTTCTGCTGCTTCTTTATACGAAGCAATTTCATTAAAATTAAGATATCTATAGACTTCAGGGCCCATAGTATTTATCTCTTCCATATATTTTTGATATTCTTTAATAGAAGGCAGATAACCTAAAATTGAGGATATTGCAGCCAATTCAGCGGAAGCCAAAAAGACATCAGCACCCTTACCTAGTCTGTTAGGAAAATTTCTTGTTGAAGTTGAGACCACAGTAGCATTATCTTCAACTCTAGCTTGATTACCCATGCACAGGGAACACCCCGGAACTTCTGTACGAGCTCCTGACTTTTCGAATATTTCATAGTAATTTTCTTCTTTTAATTGATGCTCATCCATCTTTGTCGGAGGAACTATCCAAAGTCTTGTTGGAACATCTTCAGCTTCACTTAACAAATTACCTGCTGCCCTAAAATGTCCTATATTTGTCATGCAAGATCCAATGAAAACCTCATCAATTTTTGTATTTGCAACCTCTGATAAGGGTTTAATATCATCAGGGTCATTGGGACAAGCAAGAAGCGGTTCTTTTATTTCATCAAGATTAATTTCAATTACTTCAGCGTATTCAGCATCTTCATCTGCTACAAGTAGTTCTGGATTTTCAAGCCAAGCCTCCATAGCTTGAGCCCTTCTTTCAATAGTTCTTTCATCTCCATAGCCCTCTGAAATGAGCCATCTCATTAAAACTATATTTGAATTGAGATATTCAATTATTGGTTCTTTATTAAGTTTGATGGTACATCCTGATGAAGATCTTTCTGCAGAAGCATCTGAGAGCTCGAAAGCTTGTTCAACTTTTAAGTCAGGTAATCCTTCAATTTCCATACACCTACCAGAAAATACATTTATTTTTCCCTCTTTTTCTAGAGTTAGGTTTCCAGTTTTTAAAGCTGCGTACGGGATAGCATTTACAAGGTCTCTGAGAGTAATACCAGGTTGCATTGTGCCAGTAAATTTGACGAGTACAGATTCCGGCATATCTAATGGCATTGAACCTAAAGTTGCACCAAAAGCTACCAAACCTGAACCAGCCGGAAAACTTATTCCTAAAGGGAATCGTGTATGTGAGTCTCCTCCTGTTCCTACCATGTCAGGAAGTAACATTCTGTTCATCCAAGAATGAATTATTCCATCACCAGGTTTAAGTGCTACTCCTCCTCTGGTTTGTATAAAATCTGGCAAAGTATGGTGAGTCTCAATATCCGAGGGCTTTGGATAGGCCACCGTATGACAAAAAGATTGCATAACTAAATCTGCTGAAAATCCTAAACATGCAAGTTCTTTGAGTTCATCTCTGGTCATAGGCCCGGTCGTATCTTGGCTTCCCACAGTAGAAAGTCTAGGTTCGCAATAGGTTCCTGGTCTAATACCTTCAACGCCACAAGCTCTTCCCACCATCTTTTGAGCTAGGGTATAACCTTTGTCACTCTTTTCTTGACTCACCGGTCTAACAAATACAGTCGAACTTTTTTCAGAGAGAGCTTCTCTGGTCCTATCAGTTAGTGATCGACCAATGATTAAGGGAATTCTTCCTCCAGCTCTTACTTCATCTAGGAGGGTAGGATTTTTAAGAGCGAAAGAGCTTAGTTCTTTTCCTGACCCACTGGAACATATTCTCCCTTCATGAGGGTAGATATTTATACTGTCTCCTAATTCCATATTGGTAACATCACATTCAAGAACTATAGTCCCTGAATCTTCTAAAGTATTAAAAAAGATGGGAGCTATTTTTCCTCCGAGACAGATACCCCCAGTTCTTTTATTTGGTATGTAAGGTATGTCATCACCTATATGCCATAGGAGAGAGTTAGTTGCTGATTTTCTTGAAGACCCTGTACCGACAACGTCACCTACAAAAGCAACCGGATCTCCTGATTCTTCTAGCTTGTTAATAGTACCAATAGGGTCTTTAAAGTCTGTATTTTTCAGCATTGATAAGGCATGTAAGGGGATGTCAGGTCTTGACCAAGCTTCAGGTCCAGGGGAAAGGTCATCTGTATTAATTTCACCATCAACTTTTAGAACCTTAGCAGTAATACATTCAGGTACAACTGGCCTATTTAAAAACCATTCTGCTTCAGCCCAAGATGAAATGACTTTATTGGCTCTTTGATTTATTTTTGAAAGTTCAAAGACATCGTGGAAGGCATCAAAAATTAATAAAGTATTCGTTAAGGCTTCTACAGCCACATCCCCAACCTCTTCATTATCCAATAGGGCTATTAAAGGTTGAACGTTGTAACCCCCTAACATGGTACCTAAAAGTTTTGTTGCTGCTTCAGTCGTTATAATAGGAGTAGAGACTTTTCCATTGGCAACATCAGCAAGAAATGCAGCTTTAACATATGCTGCTTGATCAACACCTGCTGGAACTTTATTTGTGAATAGGTCTAGTATAAATTTGTCTTCACCAGTAGGAGGTTCTTTTATTAATTCAACTAAGTCCGCTACTTGTTCAGCATCCAAAGCAAGAGCAGGGATACCTTGTGTAAGTCTTTCTTCTTCATGTTTTCTATATTCTTTAAGCATAGAAACTTTCCTGTAGAGCTTTGGCGGGAGGGCATTTTAACATAGAAAAGATATAAGAAGTTGCGTTCAAAAGAGTTCTAGATATCATGTAAATCTATGGAAAGAAAGGTTAAAACACCTTGTGTAGGAGTTTGTTCCACAGTGTTTGGTGATCATGTATGCAGAGGATGCAAAAGATTTCATCATGAAGTAATTGAATGGAATGGTTACACCGATATTCAGAAAGAAACTGTCTGGAATCGCCTGGAATCATTAAAAGTATTAATTATGAAATCAAAAATTTCAATAGAAGACACTACGTTACTTCAATCTAAACTAGATTCTCTCAAAATATCTTATTACGATAAGGTCGACCCTTATTGTTGGGTATTTGATTTAATCAAACAAGCCAGTCAATCAATAAATGACTTAAGTGAATTTGGTTTAAAACCTCTCTTCGAATCAAATTTAAAGCTGGTAGATCTCAAACAAATAATTGAAGATGAGTTATTTACACTTTCCGATGCTCACTACCAAAGGTACTTCGCTTTAGAAGAAAATTATCGTGCCTAAACCTTGGGAAGAGATTCTTGTTTGCAAAACCCCAACACCTTGGTTAGATAGGGCATTAAACTCTTTAGATGTATTGTTACTCGATCACGCCCATTGTGAGAAGAAAGCTGCCACTACCGCTATATCTTTAATTCATAGGTATCCTGAAAGAAACTTAACTTCAAGACTTTCACCTTTAGCCCGAGAAGAACTTTTACATTTCGAGCAAGTACTGAAACTACTGGAGAAGAGAAAGGTCCCTTATAGAAACTTAAAATCAGGACGTTATGCACATAGTTTACATGGCGAGATTTCAACTACAGAGCCAAATAAGCTTAAAGATTCATTGCTTGTTTGTGCCTTAATAGAGGCAAGGTCTTGTGAACGCTTCTTCAGCTTAGCTCTTTATCTAGAAAAGTCCCTTGCCTCTTTTTACTCTAAATTGTGTGAAGCTGAATCAAGACACTGTCATCTTTACTTAAATCTGTACCAAGATTTATTTGAAGAAGATTATAAGCCAAGGCTAAAACCACTTGCTCAGCAAGAGTCTAATTTAATTAACACGCCCGATTCACTATTCAGATTTCATAGTGGCTTTTAGATCAGCTTACAACTAACAACTCATCCCAATTGGTGGTGTATTTTGGCGATTGAAAATGTCTATGCATTGACCAGGGCTTTCTTACCCCTTGGGCAGCAAAAGTTACTCTGTTTTCACTAGTGGCATTAATTTTATCAATGGTTTTCATCAGTTTCTCACTTTTTGGTCGCCTGGAGTCAGGTATAAAGAAGTCTGATTGGTAAACGCCTTTATCATAAAAATCACTTAGCATTACACCAGCCTTTATGAAGTTATACCCACTTTTATAAACCTTTCTTGAGAGCATCTTGGTGACCTGTAGGATGTCGCGGGTATCGTTTGTGGGTAAATTGAGCTTGCAACTAAGGATATTGCTATATTGTTGATCCTGTAGCCTAAAAGGATTTGTTCTAGCAAAAACGGAGACAACCCTACAGTACTGATTTTCACGTCTCAGTTTTTCTGCCGCTCTTGCTGCGTAATCACTCACAGCTTCATTGATAGATTCTAGCGTAGTCACTTTTTTACCAAAGGTCCTACTAACCACTATTTCCTTTTTTGTTGACGGGTGTTCTTCTAGACCAATGCAAGGATATCCTCTTAATTCCATTACTGTTCTCTCCAAGACAATACTGAATCTTCTTCGTATTAGTTTAGTGTCAGTATCTGCTAACTCGAGAGCTGTTGTGATACCCATTTTATTAAGGTGTTGTTTTAGTCTACTTCCCACACCCCAGATTTCTTCTATGGGCATGATGGACATAAGTTTTCTTTGCCTTTCCTTTTTTGATAAATCAACCACACCGCCTGTGGCTAAATATTTTTTTGCGCCATAGCTAGCAGCCTTGGCTAAGGTTTTCGTTGGACCTATCCCCACGCGAACTGGCATGCCTGTCCAACATTTAACTTTTTCTTGGCATTCACGACCAAATTGCTCTAGTTCGGTACAAGAACTGACACCGCTAAGATCTAAAAAGGCTTCATCTATACTGTATATCTCAATTCTAGGGGCAGAGTACTCCAAGGTTTGCATAACTCTGGCTGAAATGTCTGCATACAGTTCATAGTTTGAGGAAAATGCTACTCCCCCTTGACGGGTGAAAGAATCTTTTATCTTAAACCAAGGTTCACACATTTTTATACCAACTTTCTTTGCTTCTTTAGAAAGTGCTACAACGCAGCCATCATTATTTGATAGAACGACAATTGGTCTATCTTTTAAATCAGGTCTAAATACTCTTTCACAAGACGCGTAAAAACTATTGCAATCAACCAAAGCGTAGGTCATGGTCTAATAAGTATTTATTGCAGCAATTACGACGCCAGCAATTTCTAGTTCTTCGTTTTCTTTTATGAAAATGGGGGTGTACTTGGAGTTCTCTGCAGCAAGGCAAACTTTTGGTTTAGTTAAGAGTCTTTTACATGTGTAAGCTCCGTTGATAGCGGCAACCACAATACTTTTATGTTTGGGTTCTACACTTCTATCAACAATCAGTATGGCACCATCACCAATAAATGCACCTACCATAGAATCTCCACTGACGCGCACGAAATAGGTGGCTGCTGGGTTTTTAATTAAATATTCATTTAAATCAATAGGGCGTTCAACATAATCATCAGCTGGGCTTGGCCACCCAACACGAACTTTATTTAAAAAATAGGGGATTTCTGCAAGGGGAAAATCTCCCTCTGAAGTGTCGCCCAGATACTTTACAACCATAAGGATTAATTAAAATAATACTGTATATATATACAGTATATTTAGCAGAACATTTTGTAAAGCTTTTAACTTAAAAAGATTCTAGTAATATGAATAATAGTATGAAAATTTGGATAAGCCTTTTAGTTATTTATGCAGGATTTTTTCTCTGGTACACAGATATGGGAGGAAAATTAGACGAAGAAGAAATTGAGTTTTTCTTAGAAAAACTAGAAGAAAATGCTTCTGTTAACTCTGTCGATTCAAGTTCACAGATCAGCTTAATTAAGCGCTTTATGGAAGAAGACACCGGTAGGCAATTTCTTATGGTTAATAATATTGACATGAATGAGAGCCCAGAGGATGTTGAGGGAGCAGAGCCAGGAGAGTCAGCAGAAAGCTTGCTTGATCGATATATGGAACATATGTATTCGCAACTTATCAAAAGAGCTTGTCACCCTGTTTTTGCAGGTTACGCAATTCACCCTTCAATGGATTTAGTGGGAATAGAGGGAGCGGAGATATGGGATCAAGCTGCCCTAATGAGGTATAAGAGTAGAAGGGCTTTTATGGAAGTGGTAACGCACCCCAATATGCTAAGTAAGCATGACTTTAAAGTGGCCGCATTGGAGAAAACCATAGCTTATCCTGTTGAAACAGCTCTTTACCTTAGTGACCCAAGATTTTTATTGGCATTGATTTTAATTATTTTGGGATTATTTCTACAGAATAGGGTTAAGCAATAGGAAACTCTTTAAGTTCACAAGATTTATTATCCATCCATATATACCAAGCCGATTTATCCCAATCCCCCAAAACAATTCTTTGTGCAGGGGTCTCATTGATTTCAAGTGAGTGAACTTTGGGGCGGTGTGTGTGGCCGTGAATTAGAAGTTCTACGTTATGCAAAGTCATAATTTCCTCTACTGCTTCGGGGGTTACATCCATAATCTCATCTTTCTTTAAGTTAGTGGCTTCTTTGCTATCTAGTCTCAATGCCTCAGCCATTCTCTCTCTTTCTTCAATGGGCTTGTCTAGGAATTCTTTTCTCCACTGTGGATTGCGGCTCGTATTTCTAAATTCTTGGTAATCGACATCCTTAGTACAAAGTAAATCTCCATGCATTAACAAGGTAGCTTTTCCGAAAAGATCTAGCTTGTAAGGATCATCAAGTAGAGTTATTCCGGTATCTTCACAAAATCTCTCACCTATTAAGAAGTCTCTATTTCCATGCATAGCAAAAACAGATGTAGAAGTAGCTTTAAGAAGTAATAACTTTTCTTTTATTAGATGTGAAAGCTCGCTCTTAAAATCATCTCCAATCCATACTTCAAAAAGATCACCCAGAATATAAAGGTGTTGAGCTTCTCTTGCAGTTGTATCTAGAAAAGATAAAAAAGCTTCTGTCACTTTAGGCTTTTCTTCTTGAAGATGAAGGTCAGAAATGAAGCAATAAGCCATAAGTTTTACTCTTTTGTTACTTTTGTCTTTTGAACAGTTATATCTTCAAGCGGTACATCTTGATGACCACCTGAGCTGCCTGTTGCAACTGCAGCAATGGCTTCAACGGTTTCAAAACCGTCAATCACGGTACCAAAAACAGCATATCCCCATCCTTGTGGAGTTTCAGCGGTATGATCTAGACTAGAGTTATTTTCAAGATTTATAAAAAATTGTGAAGTAGCTGAATGTGGATCGCTTGTTCGTGCCATAGACAGACTCCATTTTAAGTTCTTTTGTCCGTTATTTGCTTCGTTCTCAATAGGAGGGTTTCCTGACTTGTTCTTCATTCCTGTTTCTAATCCTCCTCCTTGAATTACAAAGCCTGGTATAACTCTATGGAAGAGAGTTCCATCATAAAAACCACTATTTGCATAATCTAAAAAATTTTTAGTTGTAATGGGTGCATCGTCTTCAAACAACTCTATAACGATAGAGCCCATAGTTGTTTCAAAAGTTACCACTTTTATCTCCTTTTCTTTTTCTAATAACGGAACAAGCCAATATATACCTAAAATTAGTAAGATTAGGCCAATAATTAACGCTAGTTTCTTCATTTTCTACTAATTGATTAATCTGGAACGATATAATACGAACTTTATAGACTTGCTTCCATTGTAATAATTGGATAACCACTAAGAGACCATGAAAGTTTTTAATTCTTTAACCGGAAAAAAAGAAGATTTAGATTCATTTGAGAAAGGAAAAATCAGTATCTATGTCTGTGGAATGACAGTCTACGACGATTGTCATATAGGCCATGCTAGAACTTTCTTATCTTTTGACATGATTGTTAGATACCTTAGGTCTAGAAATATAGAAGTTAAATACATCAGGAATATAACTGATGTCGATGACAAAATTTTGCAAAGAGCCAAAGAAACAAGCCAAGAACCTTCTGTTTTAACTGATCGATATATTGAAAGAATGACCTCTGATTTTAATGCCTTGGGAATGATTTCACCTGATAAGGAACCAAGAGCAACAGAAAATATCCAAATAATACTTGACCTGATTAGTAGGCTAATAGAAGGAGGTTATGCTTACCACGAGGGTGGGGATGTCTATTTCTCAGTGGAGTCTTTTCCAGAGTACGGAAAATTATCTAATCAAAAGATGGATGAAATTCTTTCAGGAGCAAGAATTGAAATAGACAAAGAAAAAAGAAATCCTGCTGATTTTGTTTTATGGAAAAAAGGAGATGAAAATCTAGCTTGGGATTCTCCCTGGGGAAAAGGCAGACCTGGTTGGCACATAGAGTGCTCTGCTATGAGTATGGATGCCTTAGGGGATACCTTTGATATTCATGCAGGAGGCTCAGATCTCAAATTCCCACACCATGAAAATGAAATAGCACAATCAGAGGCTGCTACAGGAAATAACTTTGCTAAGTACTGGATGCATACGGGGCCTCTAAGAATAGATAAAGAAAAAATGTCTAAATCCTTAGATAACTTCCTTACCATAAGAGATGCTTTAAAGGATTATCCTTATGAAGTCCTTAGGTTCTTCTTACTTTCAAGTCATTACAGGAGCCCAATAAACTATTCAGAAGAAGCCTTAGTAGAATCTAAAGCAGCTTTGGAAAGGCTTTACACAGCAATTCACGATGTTGATATTTCCTTAACTGATGAACTTTCTAGAGGTTCACATACAGGGCAGTTTCAAGAAGCTATGGATGATGATTTTAATGTGCCAGAAGCCTTATCAGTTCTATTTGATCTAGCTAAAACAATTAACAAATTAAAAGAGAGCGGTGATATAGAAAAGACCAAAGTATTGGCTAAGGAATTAATCAATTTATCTAATTCTCTAGGGTTATTGGAACAAGACCCTGAAATATTTCTTAAATCAGGTGTAGAAATGAACGAATCAGAAGTTCAAGCACTTATAGACGAAAGAGAAAAATCAAGAGATGAAGGGGATTATTCAAAAGCAGATGAGATAAGAGATCAGTTATTAGAAAAAAACATTATTTTGGAAGATTCAAAAGAAGGCACCTTCTGGAGAAGAAGATAGTTAAACAGTAAGATTTTTAGTAACAAATCTACAGTAGCTGCAATTATCAGCAGCCTTTGGAGGTTCTTCTGCTAAAAGACAATACTTGAGGTCTTTCAAGGTGGGCTCAACCCACTCATCGTTTCCTTTATAAGGAATTAGCTTAACTTTGAATTCTAGTCGGTTATTGAACTCACTTTTATCTTTTATCCCATTACAATAAACGAAATAGGCCGTATCAGATACATCGAAAGAATTACCCCGAAATAGCCATTGGTAAAATTCCACTTGCCTCTTATAGCCAATTTGCCAGTCGGCGTCTAAAGTTACTTCCCCTTTTTTAGAGGTAGCTTTATAGTCCACAACAATTAGTTTATTTGTTTTTTTATCTATCCAAACGTCATCAATACCTCCCCTCAGAATCAGATTTGTAGGTTCATGGAATCTTTTTACTCCGTTTCTAAGAGATTCTCTCCAATTATCTAGTTCTGGATGTTCATAGGGGATGGCATTTAGATTATTTTCTACTTGGATTGGGTGAGGTTTCTGTTTCTTTCTGTAACCGTCAAATTCATTTTTTAAAAGTTCATCGACTGCGTTATTAAGGTTGAATGGAAAGGTTGAAGGTCTGGCTATTCCAAGTCTGTTAGTTAAATAAAAACACCTAGGGCATTCAAGGAAGTTATCTACTCTAGATCTGCTGAGAGTGAATGGTTCTTCAGTATTTGGATTAAAAAGTCTTGAAGGCATTTTTTTTATTTTGGGGCCTTAAATACTAGGCCCCTTACAATTTGGCTCCCCGAGCTGGGCTCGAACCAGCGACCCAATGATTAACAGTCATTTGCTCTACCAACTGAGCTATCGGGGAATATGTTAATTATAACTACTTCAAAGCTTATAATAAATTTCTAATAAAGCTTATGTCTAAAGAACTACAAGTCATATCAGATTTTAATCCTGCAGGCGATCAACCTAAGGCCATTAAAGAGTTAGTTGAGGGAGTCAATAGCGGTCTCCTTAATCAAACTTTACTGGGTGTCACCGGATCAGGGAAAACATTTGCTATGGCAAAAGTAATTGAGGAGCTTCAGAGGCCTGCAATTGTTATGGCGCACAATAAAACCTTAGCTGCCCAATTGTATGGAGAATTTAAGGAATTCTTACCAAACAATGCGGTTGAGTATTTCGTATCTTATTACGATTACTATCAACCTGAAGCATATGTTCCTACCACAGACATTTACATTGAAAAAGATGCTTCCATAAATGAACACATAAACCAGATGCGTTTATCAGCAACTAAAGCTGTCATGGAAAGAAGGGATGTTGTGATAGTAGCATCAGTATCAGCAATTTATGGGTTAGGAGATCCTAAAAGGTATTTCCAAATGGTTATTCACTTAGATCGTGGAGAACAAATAAACCAAAGGACACTTATAAGAAGACTGGCCGAGTTGCAATATGAAAGAAATGAAGCGGACTTTAGAAGATCTGTATACAGAGTGCGTGGAGACGTAATAGATGTTTTTCCTGCTGATTCAGAAAAAGAAGCTTTGAGAATAGAGCTATTTGGTAATGAAATAGAATCATTAAAATACTTTGATCCGTTAACGGGAGAAGTTATTAGGGATGTTCCCAGAGCAACAATTTATCCAAAGTCTCACTACGTCACCTCTAGGGATAGAATTTTGAAGGCGATTGAATTTATTAAAGAAGAGTTGGTGACCAGACTAGACGAGTTAAACAAAGAGAATAGACTGGTTGAGGCACAACGGCTGGAGCAACGCACTCTATATGATATAGAGATGTTACAGGAACTCGGGTTTTGTACAGGAATTGAAAATTATTCTAGATTTCTTTCTGATAGACAACCGGGAGAGCCACCACCAACTCTATATGACTATCTTGCTGAAGACACTCTGGTTTTTATAGATGAGTCTCATGTTTCGTTACCACAATTGGGCGGTATGTTTCGAGGAGATCGTTCTAGAAAACAAACTCTGGTTGATTACGGGTTCCGTCTTCCAGTTGCTTTGGATAATAGACCGTTAAGGTTTGATGAATGGGAAATGCTATCGGGTCAAAGAATCTTTGTTTCCGCGACTCCAGGAAAATATGAAAAGGAAAAATCGGGAAGAGTAGTTGAGTTGCTGGTTAGGCCAACGGGTTTGGTAGATCCTGAAGTTGAAGTTAAACCGGCTACAAACCAAGTGGATGATTTACTTTCAGAAATTCATAAATATGCACCTAAGAATAAAAGGGTTTTAGTTACTGTGCTAACCAAGAGAATGGCAGAAGACTTGACTGACTACTTAGATGAAAATGGAATTCGAGTTAGGTATTTGCATTCCGACATAGACACAGTGGAAAGGATAGAGATCATTAGAGATCTCAGGCTAGGAGAATTTGATGTTCTTGTGGGCATCAACTTATTAAGGGAAGGCCTAGATATTCCAGAGGTTGCTTTGGTTGCTATCTTAGATGCTGATAAGGAAGGATTTTTAAGATCTGATGTCTCTCTTATACAAACAATTGGAAGGGCAGCAAGACATATTTCTGGCAAAGCCATTCTCTATGCTGACAAGATTACTGGCTCAATGCAAAGGGCCATTGATGAAACTAGTCGAAGAAGAAAAGTTCAAGAAGACTTTAATAAGGAACACTCCATAACTCCTAAAGGAATAAAAAAATCTGTACTAGACATTATGGAAGGAGCAAGGTCAACAAGAAAGAGAGGGCAAGCTAAGAGTAAGAAAAAATCTCTTGATATATTTAAATTTACTCCGCTCCAGGAGCTTAATGATCCAGATCAAATGAGAAAAGAAATTACTCTTTTAGAAGACCTGATGTATAAGCATGCTAAAAATCTAGAATTTGAAGAGGCTGCAGCTCACAGAGATAGAGTGACTGAACTAAAAGAAAAGTTATTTATGTCTTAACTAAGTTAAATAGAAGAATTCCTTTTATTAACCGAGAGAGTCCTATAGTAGAGCTGAACATTTTGTACATAGTCTACAGCCTCATTAATCCTGGTAGCCATAGAGGGGTCATCTTCTTCTTTTGCCATAAGAATTAAAGTATTGCAGATTTCAGTCCAGCTATTAGCATTTCCATTGGTATTTAGTGTCTTCTTTCTGGCTTCTTTTAAGTAGCTAAAACCTAAATTGTAAGCAGCAATTGCTATCCAAAGTTTATCTTGTCTAGGAATAGATTCAGGGAGTCTTTCTAAAAGACTCTGAAAGTAAATAGAACCGCCCATCACACTTTGCTTGGGGTCAGTTCTTTTAGTTATACCTACTTCCCTAGCTGTTTTTTGTGTAAGCATCATTAGTCCCCGAACCCCAGTTTTTGAGATGGCTTTAGGATCCCAATG
>LUQU01000067.1:0-18951 GCA_001628005.1 SAR86 cluster bacterium REDSEA-S09_B4 | reverse complement strand
AATAAGGCGATAACTAGAAGACCAAAAAAGGAAACCAATCTTATCTTGTTCAAAACAAAAAATACCCCTCTTGGGTGGGTAATTATAAATAACAATTTATGATTAATCACTATATATTGTGTTCAATAACTTAAAACAACACAATATAAAGTGGTTTTTGTATTTCTTTGCTTAATCTATAATACGCCCCTCAAAACTCAATGGTTTCAACGAAAGACGAGCTTTCCTCATTCGTTGCTTTAAAGGGGCAACAAGGTCTTTCTGAGTTTAGATTAAAAGCTCTTGTAGAACTTATTAAAAGAGATTTTTATGACATCCAATCAATAAATTGTGAAGATTTTTTCTTTTGTTCTTTATCTGAGGAGAGTAAAGAATTAAGAATTCAAACAGAAGATAGACTTAGTAAAATTTTAAAGGCTCAAGTCGTAAAGAAAGAGCTAGAGGCAGATCAATTTATTTTGATTCCTAGAATAGGTACTATTTCGCCTTGGTCTTCAAAAGCTACAGACATTCTTTCTAATGCAGGCCTTAAACCTCTTAAAAGAATTGAAAAAGGCTTATGTTTTTCCTTGGATACTCAATCTGATTTGAAAGAAAAATCAATTATTGAAATAGGTCAAAAAATATATGATCGAATGACCCAAGCTGTCATCACAACGGTTGCTGATGCTCAGAAATTATTCAAAAAAACTCAACCTAAGCCAGTTCTTAGAATTAATATCCTGGAAAAAGGAAAAAAGTCCTTACAAGAAGCAAATAGCTCTTTGGGTTTGGCTTTAAGTGAAGAAGAGATAGATTATTTGTATAACAGTTACTTAGAAAAAAAATCAAATCCGACTGATGCTGAACTTATGATGTTTGCTCAGGCAAATTCTGAACATTGTCGGCACAAGATTTTTAATGCTGAGTGGGAAATAGATGGTCAAACTCATTCAATGAGCCTTTTTGACATGATCCGTAATACTTATAAAAAAAGTCCCCATGGAGTCCTTTCGGCATATGAAGATAACGCTGCAATACTAAAGGGCCATAAAGCTAAGCGGTTTTTTCCAAATCCTGCATCTATCTATAAAGCTGAAGAAGAGCCAATACATTTGGTAACAAAAGTAGAAACGCATAACCATCCAACTGCCATTTCGCCTTTTCCAGGTGCTTCCACAGGTTCGGGTGGAGAAATTAGGGATGAAGGTGCTACTGGAAGAGGAGCGAAACCAAAAGCAGGTCTGTGCGGTTTTAGTGTTTCAAATTTAAGGATTCCTAATTTTGAAGAAAAATGGGAAGGGAAAGAAAATAAACCCGATCGAATTTGTTCACCTTTACAGATAATGTTAGAAGCCCCAATCGGAGCAGCTGCTTTCAACAATGAATTCGGCAGACCTAATATCTTGGGTTACTTCCGTACCTTTGAAATGAAAATTGATGAGAATACTTATGGTTATCACAAACCTATTATGCTTGCGGGAGGTTTAGGCAACATAAGAGACTCTCATGTGAAGAAAAGTCCAGTACCGGTTGGCTCTAAACTAATTGTTTTGGGTGGACCGGCTATGCTAATCGGGTTAGGTGGTGGTTCTGCATCTTCTTTATTATCTGGAGAAGCTGAACTGGACTTAGATTTTGCTTCTGTTCAGAGAGATAACGCCGAAATGGAAAGAAGGTGCCAAGAGGTTATTGATAATTGCTGGCAGAGAGGAGACTCTAATCCCATTTTATTTATTCATGATGTAGGTGCAGGGGGTCTATCTAATGCTATACCAGAATTAATAAAAGATAGTGGGCATGGAGGGCTGATACAACTTAGAGACATACCAAATGCCGAACCTGATATGTCGCCTATGGAGATTTGGTGCAATGAATCTCAAGAAAGATACGTAATGGCAATAGAAACTAAAGAGTTAAAAGGATTCTTAGATATATGTGATAGGGAAAGGTGCCCTGTCGCGGTTTTAGGGGAAATAACGGAAGGAAATGACCTGAAAGTACATGATTCATTATTTGATAATTATCCAATAGATATCCCTCTTGAGACTCTTTTTGGAAATACACCAAAATTAGTCAGGAAGTTTAAAAGAGAAAAGGAAGAAATTATTGAGTCCAAAACTCTTGATCAAGATATTAATTCTTTACTAAGAAATGTTTTGCGACATCCAACTGTAGGCAGCAAGAGCTTTCTGATAACAATTGGGGATAGATCTATAACAGGTTTAATATCACGGGATCAAATGGTAGGTCCTTGGCAAGTTCCAGTGGCAGATAATTCTGTAACTCTTTCTGGTTTTTCATCCTCCACTGGAGAGGCAATGGCAATTGGTGAAAAAACCCCTTGTGCAATTATTAACTCGAAAGCTGCTTCTAGGATGGCAGTAGGTGAAGCAGTTACCAACATTATATCTTCTGGAATAGAGAAACTTTCAGACATAAAAATTTCTGCAAATTGGATGGGTGCACCAGATAAGTTAAAAGGAGATCAAGATCTTTATGAAGCAGTTGAGGCAGTTGGTTTGGATCTTTGTCCCAAATGGGATATATGTATACCTGTAGGTAAAGATTCTTTATCCATGGCTACTAGTTGGCGTGATGAAGAAAAGAATGAACATTCAGTCACTTCTCCTCTATCTCTAATAGTTTCAGCTTTTGCCCCACTTAAAGAAGTAAATTTAGCGATCACTCCCCAGATAAACTTAACTTCCTGCAAATCTTCTGAACTAATTTTTATTGATCTAGCAAAAGGAAAGAAAAGAATGGGAGGAAGTATTGCTTTCCAAGTATCTTCTCAATTCCTAGGATCAGTTCCGGATGTTGAATGTGTAAATGAAATGCCTAATTTAGTAAAAGTTATTCATCAACTTATAAAAGAAAAGAAGATTATCGCCTACCATGACCGATCTGACGGCGGTTTAATTTGTAGTCTCCTAGAGATGGCTTTTTGTGGAAGAAGTGGACTTGGTATAAGGCTAGACGAAGGTTGCGAAACTAATAAACAAATACTAGATTTTTTATTTAATGAAGAATTGGGAATGGTAATTCAAGTTCCAACCGAAAATACAGAAGAGGTTATCAATTTAGTTTCTGAAGCAGGTTTAAAAGATCATATTTATAGAATTGCTTCACCAAATGAGTCAAAGGACATCAAAGTTTTTCAAAATGAGAGTTTGGCTTTCGAATGGAAGTTAAGTGATCTTCTTAAAGAATGGAACTTCGTGAGCCATAAAATGCAATCTCTTAGAGACAACCCTAAGACTGCTGAAGACGAGTATTTATTTGATACTGACGACAAAAGAGAAGGATTAAATCCCAAGGTTTCATTTGAAATCCCAAAAAAATTAATAGCTTCACCTAAAAAACCTCAAATCGCAATACTTAGAGAACAAGGTGTTAATGGGCAAGTAGAAATGGCAGCTGCTTTTGATAGGGTGGGATTCTCTTGTATTGATGTTCATATGACAGATTTAATAAAGGGTAAGAGAAAGTTAGAGGAATTTAATGGTTTAGTGGCTTGCGGGGGATTTTCTTACGGTGATGTATTAGGAGCAGGGGAAGGTTGGGCTACTAGTATTCTTTACAATGATAAATTAAGTCTAGATTTCATAAATTATTTCAGTCGAGACGATGTATTTACTTTGGGAGTTTGTAACGGCTGTCAAATGTTGGCACTTCTGTCAGAGCTTATACCTGACACTGATTTGTGGCCCAGGTTTGTTAGAAATGAATCTGAAAAGTTCGAAGCACGATTAACCCAATTGCTGGTTAATAAATCACCTTCAATCTTTTTTAAAGACATGGAAAATTCGGTTTTGCCGGTAGCAGTGGCACACGGAGAGGGTCAAATCAGCTTAGCTAGAAGTGAAATAGATAAATTAATTCATCAAGGATTAGTGCCTATAACTTATGCTGATGATGAAGGCCAGACAACAGAAGCTTATCCAAATAATCCGAACGGCTCTTTGTCAGGTATAGCAGGAGTAACAAATACTTTAGGAACAATAACTTTAATGATGCCACACCCAGAAAGATCATTTTTATCTGTACAACATTCTTGGAAACCAGAGGATTGGGGTGAATACAGTCCTTGGATTAAATTCTTTTTAAATGCCAGAGAGTTTATTAATTAGGTTTTTTAGCTGGCCTTTCTATGGTCTCAATTCTTAAATCAAATTTGTTATTTTTCTTGTCATTCAGATAATGCTTAAGGACCAAAGGCACGAATGGGAAAGCAAGCTCTTCCCAAGGAATGCTGTCTTCTTCAAATAGTCTTACCTCAAGACTTTCAGAAGTTGGACCAAAGTCTTCTGCAATAACCTCTGCTAAAAAAAGCATATAGATTTGACTGATCTGAGGGATATTAAAAATTGCATAAAGATGATCCATCTTTACCTCAGTACTTGTTTCTTCAAGAGTTTCTCGGAAGGCTCCTTGCTCTATGGTTTCTCCATTTTCTAAAAACCCTGCAGGCAAAGTCCATAAACCATGTCTAGGATGAATAGCCCTTTTACACAAAAGAATCGTTTCTTCTTTTATGGGTAAGGTGCCAGTCACAATTTTAGGGTTTTGATAATGAATATCGTCGCAACTGGTGCAGCAATATCTCGGCAGATTGTCACCTTCTGGAATCTTAAGCTCGACCTCACTGCCACAACTGCTGCAATATTTCATTTATTAAGGATTATTTTTGATTTGATTTTCAGAAGTATAAACTATTATGTAAATTAAAAATTAACTATCCATGCTCAAAAAAATAGAGGAAAACCTAAATAATAAAGAATCAACTTGGCTAGATCAGTTGTCATTGAAACAATCTGATCCTAAATCAGATTTACCTAAAGCAGCTGTACTTATAGCCCTAACTGATGAAGAAAACCCTGAAGTCATCTACACTTTAAGGTCAAATAAAGTTTCTTCTCATCAAGGTGAGGTTTCTTTTCCTGGCGGTATGCAAGAAGAATCAGACTCTTCTTTGATAATGACCGCTTTAAGGGAATCAGAAGAAGAGATAGGTCTACCACAGAATTGTGTAAAAATTTTAGGGTCTCTAGATACTATGGTTAGTAGGTTTAATATCAGTGTTACACCCTTTGTGGGCGTTATTCCCGGCGATGTCGAGCTTAATACGAGCTCAGAAGAAATCGAGGCATGTTTTAAAGTGCCACTTTCTTTTCTTTTAAAGGACAAAAGATATAGAAATGATGAAGTGAATAGAAACGGAGAGACTTTTTATATGCCTGCTTACAAGTATAGTTCCTACGTAATTTGGGGCTTAACCGCTATGATTACAGTTAATTTTTTGAATAGAGCTCTAGATGCGAAGATTGATATGTCTTTACCAAGTAAAATAGAGGGAGAGGAAGGATGAAGTTTGACTTAGGGGAATATTCTGTTGAGACAGACGGAGATAATTTTTACATTGCCGAGACAGCTATAGTATTAGGCAAGGTCAAGTTATGTAGAGATGCCAGTGTCTGGTTTGGTGCTGTTTTAAGAGGTGATACAGAGCTGATTACTGTGGGAGAAGGCAGTAATGTTCAGGATGGGGCAGTCGTCCATACTGATTTGGGTTTTCCGGTAGAAATAGGAAAAGATGTAACAATAGGTCATCAAGCTATGCTTCATGGATGTAGCATAGGAGATGGGAGTTTAATTGGCATAAACGCGGTGGTATTAAATGGTGCAAAAATAGGATCAGGTTGTTTAATTGCATCCAATGCTTTAGTCACTGAAGGCATGGAAGTACCCGATGGATCGGTTGTCATGGGTTCACCTGGAAAAATTAAAGGATCCCTAGATGAAGATAAAAAGAAGGGATTGTTGCTTTCTGCCCAGCATTACGTGCAGAATTACAAAAGATTTAAAGTAGAATTAACTAAAGTGGAGGACTAACTTATGAAGACAGAAACAGTTAATTACCAAGCCAAAAACATTGATTTAAAGGGTTATGTAGCTTTTCCAGATGCTGAGAATGCCCCTTTAGTATTAATAGTACATACTTGGGCTGGTAAAGATGAATTTGTTCATCAAAGGGCTGAAGATCTTGCTGCTTTAGGGTATGTTGGATTTGCTGTAGATATGTACGGAAATGGAAAAGTAGGAGCAGATACAGCTGAAAATGAATCGCTGATGACACCACTAGTAAGTGATAGAGACATGTTGAAGGATCGTATTGTTTCGGCCTTAAATTACGGAAAGAGCTTACCAGGGGTTGATTCGAGTCGAGCTGCCGCAATCGGGTACTGCTTTGGAGGATTAGTTGTACTTGATCTGGCTAGGTCTGGAGAAGATTTAAGTGGAGTAGTGAGTTTTCATGGTCTTTTGATGCCTTCTGATATTTCAGAAAAAGGGATCAAGGCTAAAGTCTTAGTTTTGCATGGAGAAAGAGATCCAATGGTGCCGCTTGATATGGTTGATACATTTCAAAAAGAAATGACCGAAGCAGATGCAGATTGGCAATTACATAGTTATGGGGGAACCTATCATGCCTTTACCAATCCGGATGCAAATGATCCAAATCTGGGTACTCAGTTCAACAAGTCTGCGAATGAAAGATCCTGGCAGTCAATGAAGAACTTCTTTGCGGAGATTTTTTAGAAGTTTAAGCTTTTGAGATTAGTGTGAAAACCAAGCAAATAAGAAAAACTTACTTAGACTATTTCATATCAAAGGACCATGAATTAGTCGATAGCGGTTCTTTAATCCCTCAAAATGACCCTTCATTGTTGTTTACCAATGCAGGCATGGTTCCTTTTAAAGATGTCTTACTGGGAGTGGAAAAAAGACCTTATACAAGAGCTGTAAGCTCTCAAAGATGCTTGCGAGTGGGAGGAAAGCATAACGATCTAGAAAATGTAGGGTACACGGCTAGGCATAACACTTTTTTTGAGATGTTAGGTAATTTTAGCTTTGGAGATTATTTCAAAAGGGAAGCTATTGAGTTTGCTTGGGAGCTATTAACCAATAAATATTCTCTTCCTGCCGATAAGCTGTGGGTAACAGTTTTTAAAGATGATGATGAATCAGAAGCCATATGGAAAGAAGAAATAGGAATTCCTGGAGAAAGAATTTCTAGGCTCGATGAAGAAGAAAATTTTTGGACCATGGGAGACACGGGTCCTTGTGGCCCTTGCAGCGAAATATACTACGATCATGGTTCTCAAGTAGAAGGATCTCCGCCCGCTATGGGCTCAGATCCAGGCGATAGATTTATAGAAATATGGAATTTAGTTTTCGCACAGTTTGATCGTTCAAAAGACGGCACTTTAAATACTCTTCCAAATCCTTGTGTGGATACAGGAATGGGTTTAGAAAGAATGGCAGCGGTATTGCAAGGAAAGCATGATAATTTTGAAACAGACTTATTTACACCTTTAATCAAAGAAGCTGCAAGTATCTGTGGCACTAAAGACTTAAATGATCCTTCTTTAAAAGTTATTGCAGACCATTTAAGAGCTAGTGCTTTTCTAGTAGCAGATGGAATCAGTCCTTCCAATGAGGGAAGGGGTTACGTGTTAAGAAGAATAATAAGACGTGCATTGAGACACGCTGACAAGCTAGGATCAAAGCAACCAGTACTGTCTTCTATGGTGCCAACTTTAGTGAAACAAATGAGTAATGCTTACCCAATTTTGAAAAAAAATAGCAAACTTATAAAGGCTAATATTCTTCAAGAAGAGGAACAATTTGCTTCAACTTTGGTCCAAGGCATGGACCTTTTAAAAGGAGAAGTTAATAACTTGAAAGGAAAAACTATTTCAGGGGAGCTCATTTTTAGGTTGTATGATACTTACGGTTTTCCCCCTGATATGACAGCAGATTTTGCTAGAGAGAATAACCTGAAGGTTGATTTAAAAGGGTATGAAGAAGCCATGGCTAAACAAAAAGAAAGAGGAAGAGAAGCAAGTGCTTTTAGATCAGTTATTCCAGAATCATTAAATTTAAAAGGTAGCACTAAGTTCGTTGGGTATGAAAAAAATGAAGTTAAGGCAAAAATAGTAGAATTGGTTTCTCTTTCAGATGGTAAAGCACAAGAAAAATTAAAGAAAAACCAAGAGGCTGTTGTAATTCTGGATAAGACATCTTTTTACGCAGAATCGGGAGGCCAAGTTGGAGATTCTGGTGTGCTGACTGGAAATAAATTTGAATTTGAAATAAAAGATACACAAAAGATTGGAGATCATGTTGGTCATGTTGGATCCTTGTCTAAAGGAAGTGCTTCTAAAGGTGATTCAGTGGTTGCGAAGATAAATCAGCAGGCTAGAAATAAAATTGTATTAAATCACTCTGCAACCCATCTGCTTAACTCTGCCTTAAGAACTGTTTTGGGTGACCATGTAGAACAAAGAGGGTCTTTGGTAAATGAAGAAAAGCTAAGGTTTGATTTTGTTCATAAGAAACAGGTATCGAAAGAAGAGATAAAACAAATTGAAGCAATAGTTAATGCAGAAATAAGAGCTAATAGTGAAGCCACCACTGAAACCATGCCCATCAAAGAAGCTGAAAAGAAAGGAGCCTTAGCTTTCTTTGGGGATAAATATGCTGAGCAAGTAAGGGTATTGTCTATGGGAGGCGATTTCTCTGTAGAACTTTGCGGTGGTACTCATGTTCAAAGAACAGGGGACATAGGTTATTTTAAGGTAATGGCAGAAACTAGTATTTCTGCAGGTGTGCGTCGAATAGAAGCTCTAACAGGGGAAGCTGCTCTAAATCTTTCACAAGACAGTCATGATAATTTAGACTCACTAGCTCTCCAGCTGAATACTTCTTCAGAACAGGTTTCAGAAAAAGTATCCCAACTCATTGAAACTAATAAATCACTCAAACAAGAAGTAGACAAACTTAAATCAACTAATTTGTCTGCTACAGCTTCAGACTTATCACTTGAATCTGAAGCAATTGAAGGCATAAAAGTCTTTGCCCACAAAATGGAGGGCCTAGATTCATCTGCGTTACGAGAAGCTGCTGACCAGCTTAGAAATAAAGAGAAAAATTCTTTAATTGTGCTGATTTCTATTTTCGAAGATAAGATTCCTATCGTTATCGCTAGGCATAAAGATTTAGAAAAAGTAGATGCAAGAAAAGTGATGGACCATATGGTAAATCTTCTAGGGGGCAGTGGTGGCGGACGTGCAGATTTTTCTCAAGGTGGTATAGAGAATGTTGAAGATATAGATATTGCTTTAGCCTCTCTTTCAGAATTTCTGGTTTCTTTAAATTCGTAGTGCTATAGAATACGCACCCTTTTTGGGTTAACAGCTATGGAAAAACTGCTTGTACAGAAATTTGGTGGCACTTCGGTTGCGGATGCAGGGCGTATTGAAGTTGTTGCAGACATTATTGCGAAGACTATTTCTGAAGGTCACAAAGTCGTTGTTGTGCTTTCCGCTATGGGAGAGGAAACAGATAGGCTAATTGATCTTGCTAAATCAATTGAAACAGAACCAAACCTCAGGGAATACGATGCCCTGGTTTCAACCGGAGAACAGATATCGGTTGCTTTGATGGCCATGGTTCTGGGTAAAAGAAATTTGAAAGCAAAGTCCTATACCGCTTACCAACTAGGCATTAAGACTAATAAAAAGCATGGCAGAGCCAGAATAGTAGATGTAAAAGTAGAAAAATTAATTAAACAGTTAGATAAAGGCGTGATACCTGTCATCACAGGGTTTCAGGGTATGAATGAAGAAGGCGATATAACAACTTTAGGAAGAGGAGGCTCTGATACCACTGGAGTGGCTATCGCGGTAGCTCTTCAGGCAGATGAGTGTCAGATATACACTGATGTGGACGGTGTATTTACTACTGATCCAAGGATTTGTTCTAAAGCTAGACTTTTAGAACAAATTTCTTTTGATGAAATGTTAGAGCTATCAAGTACTGGCGCTGAAGTTCTTCAGTTACGTGCGGTAGAATATGCCAGTAAACATGATATGCCCATAAGAGTTCTTTCAAGCTTTTCAGAAGGTGAAGGTACTTTAGTCGAGGAGAAAGAGGACATGGAGAGACCGGTAATTTCAGGTATTAGTAGCATAGATACAGAGGCAAAACTAACAGTAAGAGGGGTCCCCGATCTCCCCGGTGTTGCTGCAAAGATCTTGGGTCCTGTAAGCGATGCAGGTATAGATGTTGATGTGATTGTTCAAAACATTAGTGCTGATAATACAACTGACTTTACCTTTACGGTTGACCAAAGCGATGCTTCTTCAGCTGAAAAGGTTTTAAAAGAGACCTCAGAATCCTTAGGTGGTGGTTCTATAGAAGTAGATGATGATATAGCCAAAGTTAGTGTAGTGGGAAGAGGTATGAGGGGTCAGTCTGGTATTGCAAGTAAGATGTTCCAGTCTCTCGCCGATCATGAAATTAACATTCTCATGATCACAACTTCTGAGATAAAAATATCAGTTGTAATCCAAAAAGGCTTAATGGAAAAGGCGGTCAATGCCCTTCATGATACTTTTCAGTTGGATAAAAATTTAGACACGTAAATGGGAATATTGGAACTTGACCAGGGGGTGATGCGAGGATTCATCTTTGGTTTAGTACATGTCAGTATCTTAATCATAGGTTATTACAGCGGTTGGAGTATAAATAGACTTCTTAAATTGGCTTCCAATGGTCATATTGCAGGCATCATTGGGGCAGTAATAGCACATATCTTTGCTGATTTAATAGCAGCAGCCTTAGATCCTACAATGCGTTCTGCTGCACTCGGCATAGTTTTCGGCGGAATAATTCCTTTACTGGGTATTCCTCTATTAGAGAGGTATGTGACTAAGAGTGAACAACACATCATGGTAGGCGATCACGAAGACATAGAAAAAGATCTTCACAGTTCACACGACAATTAATAACTTGCCATTTAAATAATAATGATTACCATTCGCATTTGTGAATGAATTTATTATTACCTTTAGAGAGACACTAGAAGCTGCACTCATTGTAGGAATAATTTATACAGTTATTTCCAGACAAGGACTTAAGAAAGAGCTTCTGCAACTCTGGTATGCAGTAGGTGCCTCTATAGTCGCAAGCCTTTTAGTAGCCTTATTTCTAAATAGCGTAAAAGAGTCAATCGGCAATGCTTCCATAGAGAAACTGGTTGAGGCTACCTTAATGTATATAACTGCCGGATTACTTTGGTATGTAATCTTTTGGTTAGCAAAGAAAGTAAGTGACAGGGAAGTTCTTGAAGGTCAAACCTCTAGTGCATTAAAAACAGCAGGGTGGGGTGTATTTTTTCTAGTCTTCTTCGCTATTCTTAGAGAAGGATTTGAAACAGCTATATTTTTAATGGGTAGTTTCTCCATTCTTGGAAGCTTTTCTTACATCGGTTTCTTCTCCGGTATGATTCTGGCCATCTTGTTAGGTTATTTAGTGGTGGTGCAGGGAAGGAAGGTGGATCTTACTTCTTTCTTTAGAGTTACAACACTTCTTCTGGTCTTTTTTGCTTCAGGGATGGTGGCCTATGGTACTCATGAAGCAGAAGAGTTTTTAGTAAAAGGGGATCACCTTGATTGGGTGGGTCTTAAAGATAAACAACTAGAGGATGGCTCCACTCTAAAAGCTAAAGATCAAATTGTTAGAGTTTGGAATGTTCATACCCCTAAAAAAACCTTAGATGAAAATGATATAGAGGTTTTTTATAGTTATAACCTACATGGTAAGGACCAATATTCTCATTGGCTTCATGACAAGGGTAGAGTAGGTGTTTTTCTTAAAGGTTTTTTTGGCTACAACAGTAACCCTAATTGGGTAGAATTAATTTTGTGGTTTTTGTCTTTATTCTTCGGTTTGAGTCTTTGGCGTAAATTTTATTTTTCATCGTAAGTATTTTTAACTTGTAAATAATAATCATTATCATTTAGTATGAGAATGATTATTATTAACATTTGATTACAAAGCATGAACAGACTCATCTTATTTTTATTTGTTACTTTTATTTCTTTTTATGTTGCTTCGGATGATGCAGCCTCTGAAAATGTAGAAATTGAAGTTATTGAGATTATTGGATCACAAGAAGAAGCCCTAGAAATTGCTGGTTCAGCTTCTGTGATTACAACTGAAGACTTGAAGATTTATGAATACACAGATATTCATAAAATTTTGTCGACAGTTCCTGGTATAAATTTTCGTCCTGAAGACGGCTATGGTCTAAGACCAAATATTAGTATAAGAGGAACTTATGCAGATAGATCAGGCAAAGTAACCTTAATGGAAGATGGAGTATTAATTGCTCCAGCTCCCTATGCGTCTTCCTCTGCTTATTATTTTCCTACGACACCAAGATTAGCCGGTGTAGAAGTTTTGAAAGGGCCTGCAGCGATTACTCAAGGACCTTATACAGTGGGTGGTGCAATAAATTTACTGAGCACACCTATACCTGATGAAACTGAAGGTCTATTTAACCAAGAGCTTGGTGCAGACCAAACTAGTAGAACCCATTTTCATTATGGAGTTGTTCAGGACAATGTAGCTTTTCTAATAGAGTCTCATTTATGGAAGACCAACGGCTTTGATTCAATTATGAATTCAAACGAAAACACCGGTTTTGATAAAGATGATGTAGTCGTCAAATTAAGACTAAATTCAGATCCTGAATCAGAAGGAATCTATCATGAATTAAACCTTAAATACCAAGATTCTGATGAATCATCTGATCAATCTTACGTAGGGTTGGCAGAAGCTGATTTTAGAAGGGACCCACATGAAAGATATGGATTAACGGCTTATGACAATATGGATAATGCCCACGATACTTTTTCATTAAATTATATAGCTGACATGGGAGATTTAGAATTTAGTGCCACGATCTATGAGAATGAATTCGCAAGAAACTGGTTTAAGGTGGATAAGATAGATAACGGTAAAGTATATGGATTGGGAAATGGCATTAACAACATCATAGCAGCAGCAAATACAGGGAATCTTGATGCCATCTCTATATTACATGGGACCAACTCTCAGGCTGACTGATATAAAAATTCAATACAGTACAGACAAACAGACTTTTACAGCAGGATATAGATCAACTGAAGATTCAGAGGATCGCTTTCAAATATATGAATATGCTACTTGGTCAGGAGGAAACCTGAGTTCTCTCAGTGAAGGTTCCGCTCCAGGTTATAGCTCTAATAACAGGGTTACTGAAGCAGAAGCCACTGCCTTTTATATAAATGAAGAAGTAAATATTGGATCTTTATCTTTAAATCTTGGATTTAGAACTGAAAACTGGGAGATTACACAAGAAAGGTATGTAGACTCAGCTAGAAGTGCAATAAATACTGAAAAAGGATACCCAAAGAAGTTAGCTGATTCAGATAATAGCTTGTTTGGATTTGGTGCAACATATGAAGTAAATGACAATACCTCAATATTTTTAGGATTACATGAAGGATTTACTCCCACAAGCGGAGGAGCAGATCCAGAAGAAGCGGATAATATGGAGTTAGGCATGAGGTACATTCAAGGCTCTACTTTCGTTGAACTAGTTTATTTTGATACGGATTATCAAAACATGTTTGGAAGTTGTACCGCTTCTGGAGGAGCTGTAGGAGAATGTGAGATTGGTGATTCCTTCAATGCCGGAGCGGCTTCGATAAGTGGATTGGAATTAACTGCTCAAACAGAAATCATTTCTGAAGCCGGAGTAACTTATCCAATCAGTGCCATCTACACTTCTACGGATGCAAGCTTTGATAATACTTTCTCTAGTTCCTTCTGGGGAGATGTAAATGCAGGAATGGACATTCCTGACTTACCTGACTCTCAGCTAGCTTTCAGGGGTGGATTTAGAACAAATTCAGGATTTAATGGTGATGCGACACTGTATGCTTATGGAAGTGCTTGTTCAGTAGCAAATTGTTCTTCAGGAACCAAAATAGACTCTTACAGAATTGTTGATGTGTCTTTATCAAAACAGATCAATGAAAGCCTTGATGTATACATGGTAGTTGAGAACATTTTAAATCAAGAAGACATCATTGCAAGGGCTCCTAAAAATGGAGCTAGAGCACAAAAACCAAGGACAACTGTTTTTGGTTTAAGATTAAAAATATAGTTATTTTTTTTAATAAAAAAATTATAATGCCGCTTCAAAACCCAACCAGTGTTAACTTTTAAACAATAAATAGGATTACAAATGACTAAGATTCAGAGGGTTTTTTCTTGTTTTTTACTTTTCGTTTTTACCGTAGTTTCAGCTGACGAAGAGCACTTGGAAACTGTTGACGAAGAACTAATAGTAATTTCTTCTCGAATACCTACGGTTGCGAGCGAAGTTATAGGTTCAGTTGATTCAATAAGTTCACAAGATCTTGATCTCATGATGATTGATGGTCTGGCTGAATTAGTAAGATTCATTCCAGGAGTCTCAGCCCATAAAGAAAATCAGTATGGACGTTCTTTCACACAGGATTTACACATAAGGGGTATTCATGGTGGTGCCATCTATCTAATTGATGGTCAAAGAATATCTGATTCATATACAGGCTATGGAAGGGATATTGTTGATACAGATTTATTGAAGAAAGTAGAGATTATGAAAGGCCCTAGTTCTGTAGAATATGGATCCGATGGTTTAGCTGGAGCTATTTCTTATATCACAAAAGATCCCTCTGATTTGGTTGGAGAAGGCGGTAGGTACTTCTCAATTAATGCATCTACACAGCAATCAAATAAGCAAGAAAAGGTTAATTTTCTGACAGCTGCTGTTGGAAAAAATATTGAAGGTCTTCTTCAGCTTGTTCGTAGAGGCCTTAACGAAACAGAAATACATGATGACTTTAGCCTTGAAGCCAACCCCTTTGAGGGGAACCAGAAGAGCCTCTTGGCTAAGACTATTTTTCATTCTTCAGAAACAACTATTCTTAGTTTAGTAGCTGATATGCAGGAATGGGATGGGGATTGGATTGTTAATACAGAAAAAGGGTTTGTTTATTTTCCAGCTCCAAGATCAGTTTCATCTTCTTTAGGTGAAGATGAGGGCTCAAGGGAAAGAATAAGTTTTAAGATTGATCTATCACCAAAAAATTCAAGCTTATTGGAAACAGGTAGCGTTACTTTCTACAAGCAAGACACTGAGCAGAGACAACTGACCGTACAACAACAAGTTTCTTTTCTTAATGGAATGCAGGCAGCTCCTACCCCAACGATGAGAACTAGTGATTTCGAGTTTAATCAATCTCTCAAAGGAATGACCTTACAGGCGTATAAAACATTAACAAAACACCAAATGGTTTATGGCTTAGATTACGAGAGAACAGATACCACTAGACCAAGAATGAGATCTGAAACTAATCTGATTACAGGCACAATGTCTTTTGCAGTTGATGGAGAAAATTACCCTAATAAGACTTTTCCAGATTCTGAATCAGTTCGAAAGGCTTTTTTCTTTAATGATCGTATCAACCTCTCTGACAGCCAGGTACTTTCATTAGGTTTCAGATATGATGATTATGAGCTCAATACCTCTATAGATTCTTACTTTCTCAATGGTAATTCTTTGGGATATCAGATTAAAGACGTAGGGGATTCAGAAACCTCGCTCAAGGTAGGTTACCTCTATGACATATCTTCAGATTTAACTTTTTATAGTCAATACAGTGAGGGATTTAGAGCACCTGATTATGAGAGTGCAAATACTGTATTCACTAATTTTGCATACAGATACACGGTTAGACCTAATCCAAATCTAAAATCTGAAACAAGCAAGAGCTATGAAATAGGCTTGAGAGGTCAGCAAGATCAAGGAGAGTGGGAAATAACCATTTATAAAAATAAAGTTAAAGATTTTATAAATGCAGAAGCAATGGGCTTTTCACCGTTGGGTTTAGTTATCTACCAGTACGATAATCACGAAGGTGTTGATATTGAAGGGATTGAATTCGAATACGACAGAGAAATTTCAGAAAATCTTAATGCCAAATTTGCTGGATCAATTAGCTCAGGAAAAAATGATGAAGGAGAAGACATAGCTGAAGTTGACCCTAAAGAACTTATTGTTGGCCTGGACTGGATATCATCTAATGAAAAGTGGGGTCTACAAGGATTAGTTAATCTAGTAGATTCAAGTAAAAATGGTTTAAGCGGTGTCCCTACAGTGGGAATAGGGCACGAATGTGGAACACCAGGTAATGAGTGCACCCCAAGAGCTGCAACATCTGGTTATGGCTTGGTTGATGTATTTGGTTTTTATAATCATAACGATAATTTTCAGTTAAGAGTATCTGTTGAGAATTTAACAGATAAAAAATATATAAGATGGGCTTCAGTAGCTGAGTTACCTGAGAATGATGAAGAGCTGGACTTATTTGGTGAGCCAGGAAGATCTATAAATGCTTCTTTTAGATATAAGTTCTAGATCTTTGCTGCCGGTACTTTAAAGAATACAAATAAGAAACCGATAAGGCCAATTAAGCCTACCAAGACCTTTATTTGTGTAGCTTCTATGGCATAAAAAACTGCAAAGCTAACAAAAATAACTATCATAGATAAAGCTAATACTTTAGCTCTCCGAGGAATTCCTTTACCTTCTCTGTAATCTTTTAAATAGGGACCAAAGGTTTTATTGCTAATTAACCAGTCATAAAGTCTTTGAGAAGACCTAATAAAACAAGCCGCTGCTAAAACTAAAAAGACAGTTGTGGGCATACCTGGGACTACAGCTCCAATTGCCCCTAAGCCTACAAAAAGACAACCAAGTCCGACCCAAAGAAATCTTAATAAAGGATTTTTTGCTTCCTTGACCTTGTGAATTTCTTTGTTGTTCACTATTGCGTTAATGAATTTTTATATTTCAAAAATTAAAATATAGGTAGAATCGGCATTGTAACAGAGACCCAACAGCTTTTTTTGAGTATAAATCACATTAAATTAAAAGTTTCATCGCTGTGTTAAGCTTTTATTTAATTATCGGAGAGGTGGCTGAGTGGTTGAAAGCGCTCCCCTGCTAAGGGAGTATGGGGTAATCCCCCATCGAGGGTTCGAATCCCTCCCTCTCCGCCAGAATAAATGAATGGTGAACAAGCAAGGTCTTACTTTCTGTCTCTCCCTGAGGCTATAGAAGATTTCCCTTTTAGACCAGAGACACCAGTTTTTAAAATCAAAAATAAAATGTTCGGCTTCTTGAGATACAAAGAGGGAGTGGGGCACATCAATCTTAAATGCAGACCTGAAGAAGCCATGGTTATGCGAGATATATTTGAATCTGTCATTCCGGGTTACCACATGAATAAAGAACACTGGAATACAGTGATATTAGATGGGGGAGTACCTCGAGAGGAGATAGAAAGCATGATTGATACCTCATACTCTTTGGTTGTTCAAAATTTGAGGAAGTCGGATCGTCTTAGCTTAGAAATTAAATTCGGCAAAAACCTACTATATCTTACTAAGGAAATTTGACTCTTTTCCGAATGCAGGTAAGGTAATTGTTATGGGGAAAAAAGTTCTTTTACTGGTTTTAGTTTTAGCTGGTTCGAGCCTTATCTTTGGATCTGATTCATTTTGTGCCATAGACAAAGAGCTTGATAAGGAAGTCATACAAAACCTAAAAAAATTTAGAAGTCAGTACCATTCAACATGCCTCAATTGTTCAGATGACTCATGCGCATTAAAGGCTTGGCCATCAGAAAAATCTGGTGATGCAGCCGTTTGTAAAATCCTCTTTTGCTCGCCTTCCCATGTATCAAGAGTTTTTAAGATGCCTGAAGGGGCTAAAAAGGGTAAAAGCCTAATTACTTTTGATTATTTCATAAATGAAAAAGGAAAAGTTAAAGGTGTAGATATAGTTAAAGTGAAAGGCAGCATGAATGAAAGGCAAGCTTATAAGTACATCACTAGTTTTGTAAAAAAAACTTCCTTTGAGCCTTTAGTTATAGAAGGTAAAAAATACCAGATTTCCAATTTGAATGGACAAGTTATTGCTGAAGTTGGAACCCCAGGCGACATCAATAAATATCAAGCCAACGATCAAGGAATTTGGAGGAACTAAGGACAGTTTCTCATGCTAAACCCATCTTTAGATGATAAAGACATAATCAATTTCGAGGCCAGCCTCGAACCCGTTAATGTAAAGCCTAGATTCGAAGATCCTAAGGCAAAGATTGACCAAGACAAATCTAAGAATTGGTTCCGTCGAGTCTTACCCATTTTATTAGCAAATAAATGGTCTTTCAGTATGGGCATTACTCTCATGATTACAACAATGATGCTGGGAGTATCAGTTCCGGCTTTAATCGGAAAGCTAGTTGATTCAATTGAACCTGCCTTATTAACGGGAGACACAAATAACTTTATATTCTTAGTTACTAATAGCGATATAAAGACAATTCAGATGTTTTTGATGATTGCTCCTATGTTATTAACAAGTCTCTTAAGCTTTGCTTTTGCTGCTATTTACATGCTCTCAGTGCATCTAACCTTAGCTTTGGCTTCTATGATTGCCATTCCCTTAGTTTTTTTCCTAAGCGTTAAATTACGAAGATTAACCTTCCCCTTGTCTTGGCTAACTCAGGCAAGGCAAGCAGATGTCGCTGTAATAGTGGATGAGAATGTTAATGGTCAAAGAATAGTAAAGTCTTTTGCTCAGGAAATGATGCAAGTTAATTTACTAGCTCGAGCCGCTAAAAAACTTCAATGGGTGCAGGTAAGATCTGTAGATGTTTCAGCTTTTTACAATCCTTTAATAGAGAATCTTTCTGTTTTAGGCTCGGTTTTGGTATGGGTATATGGTGGTTGGCTAGTTATTGAAGGGGAGATTGCTTTGGGTTCTTTAGTTGCTTTTACGATGTATTTGATGATGATTCAAATGCCTTTTAGATTTTTGGGCTGGATGCTTATGCTTGAGCAGAGGGCTAAAGCTTCTGCCGGAAGAATCTTCGAAATACTTGATGAAACTTCAGAAATAAGGGACAAAGAAAACAAAGTTGAAGTTGAGAAGCTAAAAGGGGAAGTCTCCTTTAAGAATGT
>LUQU01000066.1 GCA_001628005.1 SAR86 cluster bacterium REDSEA-S09_B4 | reverse complement strand
CAGTCCTTTTTGGGGGCGAACTGGATTCGACGGCAGTTACAAACCCACGAGTGCATGTCGAGAAGGTAGTAATTCTCGTAAATCAACTACTACAAACATGTTAGTTGGCGAAAACGCAGACTACGCTTTAGCAGCTTAAATTGCTAACTGTTTTAACCTGGTGTCCGTGCCATTGTTACGACAGACGACTTCACGGACTGCGGACGTTGTAGTTCTCATATACAACTTCTTAAGTAAACATGAGATCGCTTAATAAGCCCTGTTCATCGGGCCCTATTAAGCAAAATTAATAGATGAAACTAAACATGTAGATCTTATGGCAGAGTACTGGTGGACGCGGGTTCAATTCCCGCCGCCTCCACCATAAGGTATTATTATATTTTTATGGATAGAAGAAAATTCTTAATGTTTAGTGGACTGGGCTTAGGCTCTACTGCCTTGCTGGGTTGGGGTTTTAATAGCTTTAATATCTTAGGTAGGGAAAATTATTATCTTCAAGGAAACTTTGCTCCCGTAAAAGAAATAATCACTGAAGATAGACTCGAAGTTGTAGGAAACATTCCCAAGGATTTATCGGGCTTATATTTAAGAAATGGCCCTAATCCAATGAGTAAACCAAACATAAAAAAATATCATTGGTTTGGTGGGGAAGGAATGCTACATGGAGTTAGGCTTGATGGCGGTAAAGCAGTTTGGTATAGAAATAGACAAGTGGGAGGGAATAATGCCAATACACATGTAATTTCTCACGCTAAGAAAATTTATGCCATAGTTGAAGCCGGAGGAAGTCCAGTTGAAATAGACCAAGAACTTAACTCTTTAACCGAAGAGCCCTTTTATGGAACCCTAAAAACAGGCTTTACCGCTCATACTAAACTAGACCCGAAGTCACAAGAATTGCATGGTATTACATATAATTTTCCAAGAGGTACTTATGAGGCCCATCATGTTGTAGTTGGTAAAGATGGAAGGATTAATAGAGCCGATTTATTACCACTATCTAGCGGGACCATGTTGCATGAATGTGCTATCACTGAAAATTATGTCTTGGTTTTTGACCTTTCAATAACTTTCAGTTTTTTGAAGTTAGGTACAGGGTACTTCCCGTTCTCTTGGAACAACGATCATCAGGCCAGGATTGGGCTACTCAACAGGAAAACAAATGATGGGGTTATCAAGTGGTTCAGCATAGATCCTTGTTATTTCTTTCACACAGTAAATGCTTACGAAGATGAAAGAGGTAACGTCATCGTGGATGCCATGAAATACCAGAAACTTTTTGATGAAGACTGGAATGGCCCTTTCACTGAGTTCCCTCCTCACTTAACTAGGTGGTCACTTAATTTATCTACAGGCAATGCTTCAGAACAGCAGTTAGATGACCTTCCTGCTGAATTTCCTAGAATGCATCCTGATTTAAATGGAAAGGTTAACCGCTATGGTTATTCTTTAGGTGTTGGTTCAGGTCAAAAACCAGACTTTGGAAGAATTATTAAGTACGACTTTGCTAAGAACACCAATGAGGTATATGAATTGAGTGAGGAAATGGAAGGGGCCGAACCCGTTTTCATACCCGCAGAAAATCAAAAAAGTGAAGATGAAGGTTATTTATTGCTTTATGTTTATAACAAAGAGACTAATAAGAGCGATCTAGTCATCTTTGATGCTCAAAGTATCAAGTCAGGTCCTAGGGCAACAGTTAAATTACCTCAAAGAGTTCCATTCGGTTTCCACGGTAGTTGGGTTCCTGCCTAGTATTTGATGAAAAGAGTATTTAAATGGTCTGGGCTGTCATTACTGGCATTTTTAATTTGTATTATTTATTTAGGAACTTATTTTGATATTCCTCGTGAGGAATTGGAGGCTAAGTATGCTACTGGGGCTTCTCAATTTCTAACTTTAGATGACGGTTCCCGTATTCATTATCGAGACGAAGGAAACCAGCTAGGTCAAGTCATTGTTCTCGTTCATGGATTCAATGGTTCTTTGTTTAATTTTGAAAGACTTGTTCCGTATTTATCTGAAGACTATCGACTAGTTAGTCTAGATCTTCCAGCTTTTGGTCTTACTGGTGCAATACCATCAGGAGAATATTCAACAGAAAGATTTATGAAAACAATTAATCAGCTTGTTGATTCTTTAAATATAGATAAATTTTCAATTGCAGGGAATTCCATGGGAGGTGGAGTGTCATGGAGATACACACTGGAACATCCAGAACAAATTAATAGCCTTATATTGATAGCTTCCTCAAGCGTAAGAGTCGAAGGAGAAAAAGAAGCGGAACCTGATGAGGATGAAAGTTCTCCTTTGGCATGGAGATTATTATCTTCTAACTTCACAAGAAAGATTTTATTAGTTTTTACCCCAAAATTTCTCGCCGAACAAGGCTTAAAAACATCTGTTTATGATCAAGATTTGGCTACCAAAGAATGGGCCAACGAATTCCATGAATTAGTTCTTTTAGAAGGTTCCCGGGAGGCAATTATTTCGATGTTCTCGGGTGACAGGTATGGCAATGAAACCCCTGAGATATTTAAAAAAATTAGCGCTCCTACATTGGTTATTCATGGCGAAGAGGATAACTTAATTGACGTAGAGAGCTCGAAGCATTTTGAAGAGAATATTCCTGAGGTAGCGGTAAAGATTTATTCTAATATAGGTCACTTACCTATGTACGAAGACCCTGAAAGAACCGCGAAAGATATTAGAGATTTTATTGATACCATAAGATGACTACGGCATTGATTATTAGAGATGCCATAAATAAAGACTTAGATAGTGTTTATGAAGTTGTGTCACTTGCTTTCCAGGGAGAGGAAAATGTTCGGGATGGAGAAATTATCCAAGAGAGATTAGTCAAAGAACTTATTCAAGACAATGACGATATAGTTAATTTAGTGGCAGAAGACTCAGTCATCGTGGGTCATGTTTTTGTCTCCCCCGTTACTTTGGAACCAGATGTAGGTTTGACTTGTGGTCAAGTATCTCCTTTGTCTGTGCTTCCTGAATTTCAATCCGAAGGAATAGGCAGTGCTCTTATGCAAGCTGTAATTGAGAAGAGTAAGAATAAAGGATTGGATGCCTTATTCCTCTTAGGTGATCCTAATTACTACAAAAAATTTGGTTTTGTCGCTTCTGCTGTTAAAAGCGCCTACGGACCTTCGGAATACTTTCAAGAACTAGAGCTTAAGGCCTATTGTTTAGAATCACTAGACGTTTATGTACATCTAGCATCGGCCTTTATCAGGCTAGAATTGTGAAACCTGAATTGCTTAGATTAACCCAGAGTTACCTCAATTGCTTAAATTCAAGAACTAATGTAGATTTGATTTCATGTTGGAATTTATTTTATTAAGTCTTTTAGCTTTATTTCTTATAGTTTGGATATGGATAGACTTTATCCAGTTTCTTGCTGAAGGAAAAGAAGAAGAAAAAGAAGAAGAAACACCTTCTTCCCAATCTGACATAGAAGTTTCAACGACAGGAATAACAAAAACTGATGGTCCGGTAGCCGTAACAGGCGCCAGTGGATACATTGGATCGAGAGTTGTAGAAGACTTAATGCAACAAGGCTACGAAGTCCACGCTTGTGTCAGAGACAAAAGTAATGGAAAGAAAGTTGATCATCTACTCAACCTCAATGGTCAAGGGCTTGAAGGCAGTGTGCAATTATTTGAGGCCGACCTTTTAGATCCAGGTAGTTACGATCAGGCTTTCTCAAGCTGTGCAGGAGTCATTCATGCAGGGGCTGCTCTGGGTTTCAATCGGGAAACGCCACAGGAAGTTTACGACGGATGTTTTACCCAAAATGAACACGTGGTTGAATCAGTAAAGAAAGCTGGAACTGTAAAACGCTTTGTTTTTACCAGTTCGTTTGCGGCGGTGGGCCACCCCAGAGAGGAAGGTTATGTGTTCACGGAGAAAGATTGGTGCGGGGATAATGTGGAAGGCTACAGAGGTGCTTGGACCGAGGAAAACATCTCCAAAAACCGTGATATAGCTTACGCCATGGCCAAGGCAAATACCGAAAAAATGATCTATAAGGCTGCCGAAGAAGACGGAAGCTTTGAGGCCGTTTCCATTAACCCTTTGCATGTAGTTGGACCTTTAATGACTGAAAATCATAACCAATTCTTTAGTTGGCAGTTTTTTATTGGGCAATTACTGAAGGGAGAAGATTTTGGTTATATCAATGGGAAGCAGCTCAGAGGCAGCACCATGTTATGGAATATGGTGGATGTTCGAGATGTAGCAAGAGCACACAGGTTAGGTACCGAAAGTCCTAATGCAAGAAATGGTTCACGATACATTCTTTCTGCAACCGATAGATCAGGCGAAATGTTCACTTGGGAACTTCAAGCCAAACTAAAAGAGTTGTTTCCTGAAATTGAAAACATTGGTGGCGAAGAAATGGAAGAAGGACAGCCTAAAGAGAAAACTTATGATTCTCCTAGATCCTACTGCTCTTTAGCAATAGAAGAGCTCGGTCTTTCTACTTACTCAATTGAAGATACGTTAAAGGGTACAGGGGATTCCTACAGAGCTTTAGATCTTCTTTAAGGCAGTCCAGCTCGGGGAACGTCTACGTCAATTACCTCGATCCTTGCGGACCTTTCCTTTAAGCAAGTCTCTTCTGTGGAGTCGTTTGCTGTAGAAATAAATAGGGTATTTCCGTTTTCACCTCCCAACATACAAGCAAAGGCTCCCCTATCAACTTCCACCTTATCCAATAAAGCGCCGCCTTCTTGAACCCTAATTACATCATTGGTTGAAGGCGAAGCGACCCAGATTGCTCCTTCTGCATCCAGACAGATTCCGTCTGGAACAGGCGTATAGCCCTCCTCTATCGATCTTAAATCTGCCCATACTCTTCTATTGGCCAGAGTTCCATCTTCATTGATATCAAAAGCTGTTAAAGAAGAAGCAAAGGTTTCTCCCACTATTAAAGTTTTGTCGTCCGGTGTAATAACAGTTCCGTTAGGGAAAAAAACATTCTCAGCAACTACACAGGGCTCCTCTCCGGGTCTCACCAAAATTAGATTAGTTGGTTTTATTGGTTCTCCCGCATGTAAATCAAAACCAAAATTTCCTACATAAGCATTACCCTTCTTATCAACAACCATATCGTTGCAAAAGTGAGTGGCTAATTGACTTAAGTCGGCTACCTCAGACAATTCTCCTTTATTAAAGGATAATAATTTTTGATCGTTCATAGAAACAATAAGCATGGAGCCGTCAGGTGACCAACCCAAACCGGAGGGCTGTTGGGGTGTTTCAACGATGGTTTCCATATTACCCTTAGTATCTACAGCCAAAACCCTATGCGTAAAAAAATCAGAGAAATAAAGTCTTCCGTCGCGCCACCTAGGACCTTCTGTAAATGTTAGGCCCTCGATAAGGACTTCTGTGTTCTTGCTCATGTTTAAATTTTCCTCCTAATACGTAAATGGATATTTACCAATACGTCGTATTAAAGCAAACTATAAATCAAACCTCAGGAAAGAAACATGCATATTGGGTTAATGATTAGAAACATGGGCGATCAATCGACCAGAGAAATCATGGCGGGAGCAGCCTTGGCTGCCGAAGAAAGGGAATTTGAATCCATCTGGGTGGTAGATCATATTGCCATCCCTCCAGAAGACTCAGAGGGCTCTGGGGGTCGTTATGTCGATATTTTGAGTAGTTTAGCCTGGCTGGCAGGATTAACTTCAACCATTAAATTAGGGAGTGGGGTTTTGATTGCGCCCTATCGTGAAATCTTACCGACGGCTAAACAAATCGCGAGCATCCAAGAGCTATCGGGCAATCGTTTGTTATTGGGTATCGGTCTTGGATGGATGGATGCCGAGTTCAAAGCTCTTGGGGTTGATCGGAAAAAGAGAGGAAAGAAGACGGACGAACTATTAACTTTTTTAAATACAGCTTTTAATCAGGATGAGGTCGAATTAAATGAACAAAAATTTTTGTTTAAGCCCCGACCCCCTAAACCGCCTATATACATAGCAGGATCTAAAGATTACTCAATTAAAAGGGCCGTTAAACATGGGGACGGATGGATCCCTATTGTGGGTGCTCCTGAAGAATTCAAAGAAAGTTTAGAAATGTATCGGGAGCTCTGTGACTCTGAAAATAAACCCAGCGACCAAATTAGTGTGGTCAGCAGGCTAGATCTTGAGGATAAAAATTTAAGTAAAGAGAAATTATTGAAATTTGAAGATATGGGAATAGAAAGAATTGTTTGTGGTTTACCTTATGAAGATCTGGACGATTATTTAAATAAAATAGATTTTATTAAGTCCCTTTAGTTAATTAATCTATCAACCTCCTCGATAACCCTTTCTACAGAAATATAACAAAGGCATTTCTTATACTTTCCTTCCATATGCCCGTGTGTTTGGCAAAACTCTTCTTGGCCTCTAGCAATAATTGACACTTTTTCGGACCAAGGTCTCCAATTAACCGGATTGCTTGGGCCAAATAAAGTCACTCCGCTAACCCCTACTGCTGCCCCTATATGAGAAGCTACCGAATCTAATCCAATGAAGAATCTAGATTCTTTCATTAAAGCAGCTAATTCGATTAAGCTAGTTTTTCCTCCTAGATTAATTACTTTGGCTTTTGTTAACTCTTCAATATCTTTTAAATATTGAATTTCCATTTGATCTGGACCTGAAGTTAAAACCACCTTTAATCCCTGATTGGCATAGTAGTCCATCAATTTAGCGAAAGCTTCCTTCTTCCATAACTTAGTTTCTCGCCTTGATACAGGATGAAATAAACAATAATTAGTTCCAATGGCATATTTCTTATTTATCTGGTTAGCTTCTTGAGGAATGACTAAACTCAATCCAACTTCCTTTTTTATACTGGATAAACTTAAGGTTTTTAGGGCATTTAGATTTCTTTCAACAATATGGCCTTCTCCTGCTTCCGGAAAAATAAAAGTGAAGCTTTTTACCCAAAAAGACTTTCGTCTTTTTTTATCATCCACTCCGGCCGTTTTAGCCCCCCTCAAACATCTCGCCATCAAAGCCATTCGCCATTGCGTCGTTAGAAATACACCAAAATCGTAATTAGTCCTATTTAATTTTCTTAATAATTGAATTTCCTTGAAAATTCTTTTTATCACATTGGCATTAGCTGATGGTTCTGCTTCGATAATATTATTTACTCTATGATCCGATTCAAGGATAGAACCCGTACCTTTATAAACCAATAAATCAATAATGGAATCTGGGTAATTTTTTTTAATTTCACTGATCATAGGAGTAGTTAGAAGAACATCTCCATGAAATCTAAGAACGGCTACTAGGAATCTTTGTGTTTTCTCAACCATTTACTGAAACTCGCTTGACACTGGTCTTTCCAGAATGCATTATGCGCGACTCTTAATCTAAGACAAGTTTATGGCAAACAGAGAAAAGCTAAGAATTAAATCTGCATTAAAAAGAGCCAAGCAGAATACTAAAAGAAATGCGTTAAAAAGCTCTCAAAGAGCTCTTACTAGAACGGCTGTTAAGGCTGTAAACACAGCGATAGACTCTGGAGACAAGCAATCCGCTTCTGACGCTTTTAAGAAGGCCGAGAAAGTGCTGGATACCATGGCAAATAAGAAGGTTATTCATGCCAATAAAGCGTCGAGAACCAAATCACGTCTGAGTAAAAGAATAAAATCTCTTTAGCTAAGAACTAAGTTGTCCCTATGAATTACTTCCTCTGCCGAGGTGTATCCTAATTTGCTATTTATTTCTTCTGATTTAAGGCCGATGATTTGATCTAGTTCAGAAGCGCTAAAATTACAAAACCCTCTAGCAACTTCTTTGTTCTGACTTTGGCAAGCAACTAAGTCACCTTTTTTGAATTCGCCTTTTAAAGCTGTAATCCCTACCGGCAAAAGACTACCACCCTCTTCGTTAATAGCCTTAGCCGCCCCATCATCGATAATAAGCTGTCCTTTAGGAGAACCCAATGAGGCAATCCATGTTTTTCTAGCTTGTCGCTTATCTCTGCTTCCTTCAAAAAATGTTCCTACTGCTTGGCCTTTTAACACTTTGGTTAGGACTTGTGGGTCATTGCCATTGGCTACCCAAGTTTGTGCACCTGCATCAAGAGACAGTCTGGCTGCTTTAATTTTTGTTTTCATCCCCCCTCGACCTAAAACGCCCGCTGATCCTTCAGTAATTTGATCTATTTTAATGGACCGATCATCCAGATTGATTTGATTCAACAGTTTCGCATTTTTGTACTTTTTTGGGTCTTGAGAAAAGACTCCTTCTTCGTCCGTTAACATAACGAATCTATCTGCATCGACTAGACCCACTATAGCTCCTGCTAAAGTATCATTGTCCCCAAAACTAATTTCTTCTATTGATACACTATCGTTTTCATTAATAATTGGTACCACACCTAGCTCTAGTAGAGTTAACAAACTATTCCTTGCATTCAAGTATCTTGTTCTATTGGCTATATCATCATGACTGATAAGAACTTGTGCGGTTTTTATTTCAAAATTTGAAAATTCTGTTTTATAACCCTCAATTAACCCTAATTGACCTATTGCCGCTGCGGCCTGAAGAAGATTGAGAGAGTCAGGTCTTTCAATTAGATCCAATTCGTGCATCCCTTTCGCAACAGCACCTGAAGAAACTATCACTACTTGAATGCCCTCATTTAATAACTGCTGGACCTGTAAAACTAAATCTTTAATGAAAGATTTATTGATGCCATCATCTTTACCAGCAACAAGACTGCTCCCTGCTTTTATTACCCATCGCTCTTGTTGTTTACTCATCAATCTTCTCTAACTTATATCCAATTTCTTTCATTAGGTTCTCAGTGCCTTGCCTATTCATAGCGGAAATCAGACAAACCTCTAAATCTCTCTGTTTATCAAAGTATTCCTTGAGCTTCATTTGTTTTTCTTTTGAAATCAGATCCATTTTGTTTAAAACTAACCACTTAACCTTTTCAGCTAAATTATTATCATATTCCTTAAGCTCTCTTAATAGATCTTCACTCTCTTCCTCTATGTCTTTACTTTCCTTGCCGTCTACATCAATTAGAAGTAAAACCAACCGAGTCCTCGATAGGTGTTTTAGGAATTGGAACCCAAGCCCTATTCCTTTTGAGGCACCGGTTATAAGACCAGGAATATCAGAAATAACGAAGCTCTTGTCAGTACTGTAATCAACTACACCTAAGCTCGGTTTTAAGGTAGTGAACTCATAGTCTGCTATTTTTGGATTTGCACTCGATACCGCTTTAACTAGTGAAGACTTCCCGCTATTTGGCCTTCCTAAAAGTCCCACATCAGCTAACAGTCTAAGTTCTAGTCTGAGGGATAAGGAGCCACCTTCTTTGCCTTGTGTTATTTTCCTTGGGGATCTGTTAGTAGAGCTTTTAAATCTGAGATTACCAGAACCTCCTTTACCTCCCTTAGCAACAATAAATTCCTGACTATCTTTAGATAAGTCAGCTACCTTCTCCTTAAAAGATTCGTCATAAATAATTGTTCCAACAGGGACCTCTATAACAAGATCTTTTCCGTCTGCACCACTTTTATTGTTACTTAAACCTCTTTTTCCTGCTTCAGCACCAAAATATTTTTCATATCTAAATCGAGCTAATGTGTTTAAGCCAGGATTGGTTCTAAAGACAACATCGCCTCCTGAACCTCCGTCTCCGCCATCAGGTCCGCCCTTAGGTAAATTCTTAGCTCTTCTGAAACTTAGGCATCCATCGCCTCCATCTCCTGCAGATACATCAATATGTACTTCATCAATGAAATCCATCGAACTAACTTAAAATAAGTGAAGGAAAGTAAAACCCTAAGAGGGTTCTACATTGATAAATTGGCGAAGTTTTGTTCCTTTCTTTGTAAAAGAAACCTTGCCGTCTATTTTTGCGAAAAGGGTATGGTCTTTACCGCAGCCTACATTTTTTCCTGGGTGAAACTTTGTGCCTCTCTGTCTTACAAGAATTGAACCTGCAGAGACAGCTTCTCCACCAAACCTCTTAACTCCGAGACGTTTAGCGTTAGAGTCTCTTCCGTTCCTACTACTTCCACCTGCTTTTTTATGTGCCATAACTAATATATAAACTAAGAGTTTATTGCCTCTATTAGGACCTCAGTAAAATTTTGTCTATGCCCTTGTGTTCTACGATAGTCTTTTCTTCTTTTCATTTTAAAAACTATTAATTTATCTGCTTTTCCATGCCTTACAACTTTTCCAGTCACTTTTGCTTTTTCGAGATAAGGGGTGCCAACTTTTGAGTCTTTCCCATCAGAGATCATTAAGACCTTATCAAACTCTACTTTTGAGCCTTCTTCTCCAGTCAAAAGCTCAACTTGAAGTGAATCTCCTTCACTAACCTTATGTTGTTTCCCTCCGCTTTCTATAACTGCAAACATTTTAAACCTCAAAAACTGGAAATCTGAGGGTGCGCACTATACGAAAAAGAAAAACTTATCGCAATAAAAGAATCTAAGTTTAAGATACTCTAGAATATAAAAAATTATGGAACCAAGTCCCTATTTACAAATTGAAGCTGAGCTAAGTGAATTAGAGCAAGTTTTACAAAAGTCCATACACTCTGACGTAGAGTTAGCAACTGAGGTAAGCGCATATATAGTCAACTCTGGTGGAAAGCGGATTCGCCCTACCCTCACTGTTTTATTAGCAAAGGCTCTAAATTATCAAGGACAAGAATTGATAAATCTTGCTACAGCGATAGAGCTTCTTCATACAGCAACCTTAATTCACGACGATGTAGTTGATCAGAGTGAAATAAGGAGAGGCCAAATGAGCATTCATAATAAATGGGATAATGCTCACGGGGTTTTAGTTGGTGATTTTGTTTATTCCAAAGCTTTTCAATTGATGGCCTCTTTATCTAACAAAGAAATTATTCAAACTCTAGCAGATTCAACCAATAGAATTTCAGAAGGAGAAGTTCTGCAGCTAAACTTTCTTGAGTCTAGTGCATTCGAAGAGAGTATGTACTTTAAGATTATTGGTAGAAAAACAGCTGAACTGTTCAAGGCTGCTACAGTTACAGCTGCTATTTTGGCAGGAGTAGATGAAAGGACGATAAACACTGCAGGTAAATTTGGTTTCTCATTAGGCATTGCTTTTCAACTTAGAGATGATTTATTGGACTATTCTGGAAAAGAAACCAAGACGGGGAAAAAAATAGGTAAGGATTTCTTAGAAGGTAAAGTTACATTACCTTTAATCAAAGCTCTAGAGCTAACTAAGAGTAAAGAATCAGATTTTCTGAAGAGCGCTTTTGAAAAAGGTGACAGAAAAGATTTGGAGAAGGTTATTCAAATAATTGAAGAATCTGGAGCAATTGGAGTCGTTCAGGAAGAAACAGAAGCTTATACCAATAAGTGTATGAATTTATTAGATAAATTTGATAATTCCATCTACAAAGAATGCCTCAAAACTATAGTGATTGACTTAAAAGAAAGAACTACTTAAGTAAAATCTTAGAATTAAACATCTCTTATACTGATAAAATAACTTCTGGATTTGGATTAAATACAGACCAGGAATATTTCTATGACCTTTATTGCCAAAGATAGCTACGACAAGCAAGAGCTGCTTGATTGCGGTCAAGGAGAATTATTTGGAGATGGAAATGGAAGATTGCCTACACCAAATATGCTCATGTTCGACAGAATAAATCATATTTCTAGTGAAGGAGGAGAGTTCAAAAAGGGAAAAATAATTGCTGAACTTGATATTGACCCTACTCTTTGGTTTTTTGATTGCCATTTTAAAGGGGATCCAGTTATGCCTGGGTGTCTTGGTCTAGATGCTATGTGGCAATTGGTAGGTTTCTTCCTTTGTTGGCTTAATAACCCAGGGAAAGGAAGAGCTTTAGGTTCAGGCGAAGTTAAGTTTACTGGGCAGGTTTTACCTACAGCTAAGAAAGTAACTTATGAGATCGACATGAAAAGAGTACTCAAGCAGAAACTTACTGTAGGTATTGGCAATGGGACCATGGCAGTAGACAACAGAGTCATATACACGGCTAAAGGTCTAAGAGTTGGTTTATTTGAAGATACCTCTTCATTCTAAATAATGAAAAGAGTAGTAGTTACAGGTTTGGGTATTATCTCAAGCATAGGTAATGATATTAATAAAGTAACTGATTCTCTGAAATCTTTAACTTCAGGAATAGATATTAATGAGAAAAATAAGGAGATGGGCCTTCGAAGTCATGTTTCTGGAAAAATTAAAGGAATTGATCTAAAAGAGGAAATAGACAGAAAAGTTTATCGTTTCATGGGAGATGCTGCAGCTTATGGGTATCTCAGTGCAGTCCAGGCTCTAGAAGACTCAAAATTAATAGAAGAAGAAATTTCTAATCATAGAACTGGTTTAATTATGGGGTCTGGAGGTGCATCTTCAGAAGACCAGATAGATGCCGCAGATATATTGAGGTCTAGAGGTTTAAAAAGAATAGGGCCCTATCGAGTTACAAAAGCAATGGGAAGTACAGTATCAGCTTGTCTAGCCACTTCCTTAGGTATAAAAGGAATCAATTATTCTATATCTTCTGCTTGTTCCACCAGTTCTCATTGCATTGGCTCAGGTATGGAACAAATTCAATTAGATAAGCAAGATATCGTAATTGTTGGTGGTGGAGAAGCTGAGCATTGGGGTACAACAAGTTTGTTTGACGCAATGGGTGCCCTTTCAACAAAATACAATGAAGACCCTAAATCAGCTTCGAGAGCCTTTGATAGTAATAGAGACGGATTTGTTATAGCTGGAGGAGGAGGAGCGATAATACTTGAGGAACTGAATCATGCAAAAGAAAGAGGCGCTCATATATATGCTGAATTGGTAGGCTATGGTGCCACTTCAGATGGAGAAGATATGGTAAGCCCCTCAGGTGAAGGTGCTTACAGGTGTATGGAACTAGCGTGGTCTATGGCTGATAAAAAGAAAATAGATTATATAAATGCTCACGGCACTAGTACTCCAGCAGGAGATGTTGTCGAAATTGAGGCCATCAAAAAACTTTTTGGTAAAGAAATACCTTACATAAGCTCTACAAAGTCCTTAACTGGACATTCTTTAGGAGCAGCTGGAGTGCACGAAGCTATTTACAGCTTACTTATGCTTAAAGAAAATTTCCTTTCGGGTTCAGCCAATATTCATGAATTAGATGAAAAGATTAAAGATGCACCGATCTTGCTTGAAAACAAAGAACTCGATGTAAATAGAGTTTTAAGTAATAGTTTTGGTTTTGGTGGAACTAACGCTTGTTTAGTATTTGAGAGATATACCTAAAAAGGGATATCGTCATCATCGATAGCACTATCTGGAACATCTGCTGCAGACTGGTCATTCATTTCAGAGCTTTTCTGAGCTGATGAGGTGTTCGAGCTGCCTCTGCTATCTAGGAATTGCATATCTCTGGCTATTATCTCTGTTGTGTATCTAGTTTGTCCTTCCTGCTCCCATTTTCTGGTTTGCAGCTGGCCCTCTATGTAAACCTTTGATCCTTTTTTTAAATACTCACCAGCAATTTCAGCTAATCTTCTCCAAAGTACTACTCTATGCCACTCTGTTCTTTCTTGATCCATGCCTGAATCTTTGTCTTTCCATGAGTCAGAAGTAGCTATACTTAAAGTAGTCACCGCTGCTCCTCCCGCTGTGTATTTAATCTCTGGGTCTTGCCCCAAATTACCGACTATGATTACTTTATTTATTCCACTTCTTGCCATTACTATCCTTAAATTAAATTAATTTATTAGTTCTTGTTTAACAGATTATAATCAGTTTTTAAATTTTCAGTTCAAAAGTTTTCACTAAATGAAACATATTAAAGTTAAAGGTGCAAGACAGCATAATCTTAGAAATATCGATGTAGATATTCCTAGAAATCAACTTGTAGTTTTAACTGGCTTATCAGGATCCGGCAAGTCTTCTCTTGCGTTTGATACTCTTTATGCAGAAGGTCAAAGAAGATATGTTGAATCTCTTTCTTCCTATGCCAGAAATTTCTTATCGATTATGGAAAAACCGGATGTTGACCACATTGAAGGACTTTCTCCTGCTATATCTATTGAACAAAAATCAACGTCTCATAACCCTAGATCCACGGTAGGCACTGTTACTGAGATCTATGATTATTTGAGACTCCTTTTTGCAAGAGCCGGGACCCCCAAATGCCCTACCCATGAAATTTCTCTTGAAGGCCAAACCGTAGAACAAATAACGGATCAAATAATAAAAAATAATAAAGAGAGCAAAGCAGTAATTCTAGCTCCACTCTTAGTGGATCAAAAAGGAGAGCATCTTCACGTGTTTGAGGAATTAAAGGCTTTAGGTTTTGTGCGAGTTAGAGTTAATGGAATTATTGTTGATATTGATGACACACCAAAACTAAATAAGAATAAGAAACACACAATTGAGGCAGTAATAGACAGGCTACAAATTCCTTCTGAAACGAAGGATGAAGACTTTATCTTAAGATTATCTGAATCAGTAGAACACGGTCTAAATATAGGTGAAGGGGTTCTCAAGCTTTTAGATTCAGAGAATAATTCAGAAATTACCTTTTCTTCTAAGATGGCATGTCCTGAATGTGGATACAGCATCCCCGAACTAGAACCAAGACTATTTACCTTCAATAACCCATCTGGGGCTTGCCCTGAATGCGAAGGTCTAGGTGTTAAACCTTATGTAGATGAAGGAAAAGTACTTCACGAACCAGAGTTTAGTCTAAGCGAAGGTGCCATCAGAGGATGGGACTCCAGTCATAGATATCATTTTCACCTAATAAGATGTCTATCCAAGCAGTACAACTTCTCTTTAGATGAGCCTTTTCAAAATTTAGATAAAAAAGTTAAGGACTTAGTTCTTAGGGGAACAGAAGGAGAAGTAGTTAATTTCAGCTGGCGTAATAAGAGAGGCAGGTTAGTAGAAAGATTCTTTCCTTTTGAAGGAGTACTTAATAATGTTAATAGAAGATATAAAGAAACAGAGTCTGGTTACATCAGAGAAGAACTCTCCAAATTAATTAGCCTTAAAAACTGTCAGTTATGTGAAGGCACCAGATTAAGAGAGGAAGCAAGAAACGTATTCATTGAAGAAAATAGACTTCCTGAAATTACTAGTCTAACTATCGATGAAGCATTTAATCTATTTTCGAGAGTTTCCCTTTCAGGCACAAAAAAAGAGATAGCAGACAGAATCATAAAAGAGATAAAGGAAAGATTAGAATTCCTAATAGATGTGGGATTAAATTATTTAACTTTAGACAGGAGTGCAGAAAGTTTAAGTGGCGGAGAAGCACAGAGAATTAGGCTAGCCAGTCAGATAGGAGCAGGATTAGTTGGTGTTACTTATATATTAGATGAGCCTTCCATTGGACTGCATCAAAGAGACAATAAAAAGCTTTTAAAAACTCTTGAAAAACTTAGAGACCTGGGTAATTCAGTCCTTGTGGTTGAACATGATGAAGAAACAATGCATTTTGCTGATTATATTTTGGATATAGGTCCAGGAGCAGGTATTAATGGTGGACAAGTATGTGCTGAAGGCACTGCAAAAGAAATATCTAAATCAACCACTTCAATTACCGGTCTTTATCTTTCTGGTAAGAAACAAATTGAGATACCTAAAGAAAGAGTTAAACCAGGAAACAAAACCATTGATGGAGAATGGCTATTTTTAAATCAAACGACAGGTCATAACCTGAAAAACTTAAATTTACAATTGCCGATTGGTCTATTCGTATGTGTCACAGGTGTATCAGGGTCCGGTAAGTCAACTTTGATAAATCAAACTCTGCTCCCCGCCGTTTCTAATATTCTCAATATGAAAGAAAAGCTTAATGCAAAACCTTATGGCGACATTAAAGGTGCAGATAATATTAAAAAGATTATTGAAATAAGCCAAAGCCCCATAGGCAGAACTCCGCGATCTAACCCTGCCACTTATACTGGTTTATTTACTCCTATCAGAGAACTTTTTGCTGGGACTCAAGAATCTAGATCTAGAGGTTACAAAGTGGGGAGATTTAGCTTTAATGTCAAAGGCGGAAGGTGTGAGACTTGCCAAGGAGATGGCCTTATTAAGGTTGAGATGCATTTTCTTCCCGACGTTTATGTAAGATGCGATGCCTGCAGTGGACAGAGATATAACAGAGAAACCCTGGATATCAGATACAAAGGAAAGAATATTTTTGAGGTTCTCGATATGACTGTTGAGGATGCTTTGGATTTCTTCAGCGCTATCCCTTCCATAAACAATAAACTTAAAACTTTAATGGAAGTGGGTTTGGGATATATAAAGTTAGGACAACAAGCTACAACTCTTTCTGGAGGTGAAGCGCAACGAGTAAAACTTGCTAAAGAATTGTCTAAATCTAGTTCTGGCCATACCCTTTACATCTTGGATGAACCTACTACAGGGCTACATTTCCATGATGTTCAATTATTATTAAGAGTACTTGAAAAGCTTAGGAATAATGGAAATACAGTGGTTGTTATTGAGCATAATATGGAAGTCATTAAATGCTCAGACTGGATTATTGATCTAGGTCCAGAAGGTGGTTCTGGAGGAGGAGAAATAGTTGCTGAAGGTTCTCCTGAGCAAGTTGCAAGATCTAAAGCTTCTTATACGGGAAAGTATCTTAAAAAAATATTAAAAACTAAGAAATCACAAGGGATTAAGAAAGCAGTTAGCTAGTTACTTCTTCAGTTGTTTTACCTTCGGATATTTCGGTTTCTTCTTGCAAGAACTCAATCTGGGCAATAGGGGATTTATCTCCAGGTCTGTGCCCTCTTTTAATTATTCTTAAATAACCACCGGGTCTTTCTAGAAACCTAGGACCTATTTCATTGAACAATTTTGCTACTGCAGCCTTGTTTCTTAATTTCGAATAGGCTTTTCTTTGATTTGCAACGTTATTTACTTTTGCAAGAGTTACTAAAGGTTCTAGAAAGCCTCTTATTTCTTTTGCTTTAGCTAAAGTAGTTTTAACTGATTCATGAAGAATAATAGAAATTGATAAACTTCTCATCAAAGCTATTCGATGAGAGCTATTTCTATTAAGTTTTCTTCCTGTCTTTCTGTGTCTCATTAGTAAAATTTTAGGTTGCTTCTGGCGGCCAATGCTCTAAGACTAGTCCTAAAGAAAGCCCCCTAGATGCTAATACCTCTTTTATTTCATTTAAAGATTTTTTTCCAAGATTTGGGGTTCTTAAAAGATCAGATTCCATTCTGGTAACTAAATCACCTATGTAATGAATGTTCTCAGCTTTTAAACAGTTTGCTGACCTCACGGTGAGCTCTAGTTCATCTACAGGTCTTAACATTACAGGATCTATCTTAGCTTCTTCTTTTTCCTCTATAACCTCTTCTAATCTTCCCAATTCTGCAAAAGCAGAAAGTTGGTGTTGTAGAATCGTTGCTGAAATTCTTAAAACCTCTTCAGCATCAAGAGTTCCATCAGTATCAATATCAACTATCAATCTATCTAAATTTGTTCTTTGTTCTACCCTTGCATTTTCAACAGTATAAGAAACTCTCTTTATTGGAGAATAAGTAGCATCTAGTCTCAATAGACCGGCTTCTTGTCCTTCATCTTCTGAAAGAGGTTTAACTGGAACAAATCCCCTTCCTCTAGTTACTTTTAGAGTCATATTAATAGATCCTTTATCTGTAAGAGTAGCTATAAGGTGGTCAGGGTTAATTATTTCAACCCCGGCAGGTGTATCAATATCTCCAGCAACTAACTTCCCTTTAGATTTCTTAGAAACCTTTAACTCCGATTCCTCAGATTCCAATAATCTTACTGACAGCTCTTTTAGGTTTAGAAGAATATCTATAACGTCTTCTTGTACTCCTTCAATTGTTGTATATTCATGCAAAACGCCATCTATCTTTACTTCTGAGACAGCAGTTCCTGGCATTGAAGAAAGCATGATACGTCTTAAAGCGTTTCCTAATGTATGCCCAAAACCTTGTTCCAAGGGTTCAAGAATTATCTTTGATCTTGTAGGCCCTAGTTCCTCTACCAAAATTTCAGTTGGTACAAGAAAATCTTTGATTATGTCGTAATTATCAGTCATTTTATTCCTCTTCAAATTATTTTGAATAAAGTTCAACAATAAGATTCTCATTAATATCAGAATCTAGTAAATCCCTTTCCGGAGCTGAACTAAATACTCCCGAAAAATCTGGTTTGTTTACTTCTAACCATTCACACTCTGGTCTAGACGAAGAAATCTCTAACGCTTCTTGAATTCTTTTTTGTTTTTTAGCTTTTTCTCTGAGGTTAATAGAGTCTCCCGGTGATAGTTGGTAACTCGGGACATTTACGGTGGAGCCATTAACTTCAACCGCCTTGTGGCTTACAAGTTGTCGAGCTTCAGCCCTGGTAGAAGCAAATCCAAGCCTATAAACTACATTATCTAATCTACTTTCAAGAATCTGAAGAAGGTTATCACCTGTCACCCCTTTTTTTCGGGCGGCAGCTTTATAATAATTTCTAAATTGCTTTTCCATAACCCCATAGAGCCTTCTTACTTTTTGCTTTTCTCTAAGCTGAATACCATAATCAGAAATTCGACCTCTTCTCCTTCCGTGCAACCCAGGAGCTGTTTCTGAACGGCATTTAGATTCATAACTTCTTATTCCACTTTTTAAAAGCAAGTCTCTTCCTTCTCTTCGTGAAAGCTTACTTTTTGGACCTAAATATCTACCCATGTTAAACCCTCCTTCTTTTAGGCGGCCTACAACCGTTATGAGGTATAGGAGTTACATCTGTGATTTTTGTTATTTTAAAGCCCATAGAATTTAAACCTCTTATGGCTGACTCTCTACCGGAGCCTGGTCCTCTTACTTCTATTTCTAAACTCTCAATTCCATTTAATCTTATCTGTTCAGCTACTACCTCTGCAGCTTTTTGGGCTGCAAAAGGTGTGCTTTTCCTAGATCCTCTAAATCCTTGACCACCCGCACTTGACCAAGCAAGTGTATTTCCCTGCTTATCTGTTACATTAATTAGGGTATTATTAAAAGAAGCATGAATATGAGCTATTCCTTCGCTTACTTTCTTTCTTGTACCTTTTTTACCTTTTGCCATAATCCTACCTTCTTATTGGTTTCTTAGGCCCCTTGCATGTTCTTGCATTGGTTTTTGTTCTTTGGCCATTTACAGGGAGATGTCTGCGATGCCTAATTCCTCTATATGTCCCTAAGTCTTGAAGTCTTTTAATATTTGTTGCTATATCTCTTCTTAAATCTCCCTCTATTAAATATTGACCAACTTCATTTCTTATTAACTCAAGCTCATCTTCTTTTAAGTCTGCTATTTTTGTGGAAGGTGAAATACCTGCCTTAGAACAAATATCTAAGGCTCTAGTTTTACCGATCCCAAAAATATAAGTTAACGAAATCTCAGCATGTTTATTATCTGGGATATTTATTCCTGCTACACGTGCCATATTTACTCCTATCCTTGTCTCTGCTTATGTCTAGGTTCTGAATCACAAATTACGTAAAGCCTTCCTTTTCTCTTAACTAACTTGCAATCTCTACAAATTCTCTTTACTGATGCTCTAACTTTCATGTTTTATCTTCCACCCAAAGGGTTGTTCCCATACCCTTTTAAATTAGCTTTCTTAAGTAAAGACTCGTACTGCTGGGACATTAAATGAGATTGAACTTGAGCCATAAAATCCATAACTACTACAACGGCAATTAATAATGATGTCCCACCTAAATAAAAGGGCACATTTGCAGAAACAATTAAAAATTGAGGCATTAGACATACCAAGATTAAATAACCTGAACCCCAAACAGTTAATTTTGTCATTACTTGGTCAATATAGTCAGCTGTTTGCTCTCCTGGTCTAATCCCTGGTAGATAAGCACCTGACCTTCTTAAGTTTTCAGATATGTCTTTAGAATCAAACTGCAGTGCTGTATAGAAGAAACAGAAAAAGGCTATTAATACTGAAAACAAAATGACATACAAAGGTTGGCCTGGGCCCAAAGCTAGGGCGATTTCTTGAAGCCATTCTAATCCTTGGCCTTGACCAAACCAAGTAGAAGCAGAAGCGGGAAAAAGCAATATACTACTAGCAAATATAGCTGGTATAACTCCTGCTTGATTCAGTTTCATTGGAAGGTAAGAAGTCTGACCCTGAACCATCTTTCTTCCTTGCTGTCTTCTTAGATTTATGTCTCCTTGACGGGCTCCTTCAAATGCTTGTCCGATTGCTCTAGGTAATCCGGCAACAATACTTGAAAAAATTATAATTGAAATCCCATTTCCTATTCCTCTTTCAGTTACTAATTCTCCTAACCACATCAGAAAGACTGTACCTGTTACTAAAGATACTACAGCTATAAGCTGAAACAAGGGTCCTGGATCTAATGCTAGGCCTTGATTTTGAAGGCCTAATGCTAACCCGCTAGCTTGAAGAAGAGCTAACCCGACTGTTCCATATCTTACATAGGATGTCCTTAACCTTCTCCCTTCCTCTCCTTCCTCTCTAAATCTTTTCTTTAATGAAGGATTAGTTCCTTCCATTAAACTCATTATTATCGATGCAGTTATGTAGGGCATGATATTCAAAGCCATTATGCTCATCCTTTCCAAAGCCCCACCTGAGAACATGTTAAATAAGTCCAATAAAGTGCCCTGATTTTGTTGAAATATTGAAGCTAATTTATCAGGATCAATTCCGGGAATCGGTATATGGGTTCCTATTCTATAAACAATGACTGCAAATAAAACAAACCTTAGCCTCTTCCATAATTCTGAAAGACCTTTTGTCTGCTGAGGAGAAGGATTTGCTGACATAACTAAACCTCTATTTTTCCCCCAGCACCTTCTATTAAATTTTTAACAGAAGAAGTTGCTTTTATTCCTTTTAAATTTAATTTTGGGCAAGCCTCAGTATCTTTTATGACCTTGACTGTCAAAGTATTGTGATTAATTAAGTCCTCTTGCTTCAAAACTTCCATATCTATTTCTTCTTTTCCTAGTTTTATCAAAGAACTTAATCTGATTTCTTCTGAGAACCTTCCTTTTCTTGAAAAAAATCCATATTTGGGAACCCTTTTTTGGAGAGGCATTTGACCACCCTCAAACCCTGGGCGAACTCCTCCTCCGGATCTTGAACCAAGGCCTTTATGTCCTCTGCCACTCGTTTTACCCAAGCCACTACCTGGACCTCTCCCTCTTCTTTTTCGCTTAGCTGCAGTCCTTGAAGATAAGCTTTTGTGAGGAATCAGATTATTAAGTTTTAAGGTATACCACTTCATAATTTATTTTCTATTCCTTAACTTCCAGTAAATGGTTTGCTTTATTAATCATGCCCCTGTTCTCTGGTGTATCTTTAACTAAAACTACCTGTCCCAACTTGGATAAGCCCAACCCTTTGATACAGTTTCTCTGATAGGTTTTGGAACCTATTAAACTTTTTATTAATTTTACTTGTATCTCAGAACTCATTTAATTCACTTCTTTCCTTTTCTTTCACTTACTGACTTTGGCGATTCCATCTCCTTGAGAGCTTTCAAAGTTGCTTGCACAACATTCACAGGAGTAGTTGAGCCATAACATTTAGCTAAAACATCTTGAACTCCTGCTAATTCAAGAACGGCTCTCATAGCTCCTCCAGCAATAATCCCCGTTCCAGGAGCAGCAGGCTTCATGAAAATAATTGAAGATCCATGCTTAGCCTTAATGGGATAATAAATTGTGTTTCCTTTTAATTCTATAGAATCCATATTTCTTCTGGCGTTATCCAAGGCTTTCTGAATAGCTATAGGAACCTCTCTGGCTTTTCCTCTACCATAACCAACTTTTCCATTCCCATCGCCAACAACAGTTACAGCAGTAAAACCAAATATCCTTCCTCCCTTTACAACTTTTGCTACTCTATTTACTTGTACTAGTTTTTCTTCTAGAACTTCAGAGCCAATACTTTCATTTGTTATGTTTTTTTCCATTCCTAATCCTTATCTAAAATGACAATCCGGCTTCCCTAGCTGCTTCTGCAAGTGCCTTGACTCTTCCATGGAACTTGTACCCTGCTCTATCAAAAGCAACCTTTTTTATTCCTTGCTCTAAAGATCTTTCAGCAATCAATTTGCCTACTTTCGAAGCAGCCTTAATATTTCCATTGTTCTTACTCTTAACATCTGATTCATTTGAAGAGGCTGCAGTAATTACCTCTGATCCATCATTTAACATAACTTGAGCATAAATGTGCTTGCTTGACCTGAAAACTGTTAGCCTGTGAATATCCTTTGTCCTAACATTTGATCTAGTTTTTCTTGCTCTTCTTAACCTTGATATATTCTTTTTACTCATATTTATGCTTTCTTAGATTCTTTCCTTCTGATTATTTCATCGCTGTACTTCACTCCTTTACCTTTATATGGTTCTGGAGGTCTAAAATTCCTTATTTCAGCTGCAGCTTGACCAATCTTCTGTTTGTCTGTTGATTTTAAAACTATCTCGGTTTGGCTTGGTAATTCAGCTGTAACCCCTTCTGGCAATTGGTACTCTACTGGGTGCGAGAAGCCAAGACTTAATTCTAATTTATTAGTTGATAATTTAGCTCTGTAACCAACACCATTTATTTCTAGTTTTTTTTCGTATCCAGAGGATACTCCTTCTATGATATTTTTTGTTAGGGCTCTCATGGTTCCAGTTAAAGCTAGAGTTTCAGGCTCGTTGTTCGAAGGAGAAAATGAAATACTTTCAGTCTCTAATGAAAAATTTACATCAGAGTGAACGTTTAATTCGAGCTCACCTAATTTACCCTTAACTGAAATAGATTTATCTTCACAGGATAAAGATACCTCTGAGGGTATATTAATTGGTTTTAAAAACGTCTTAGCCATAAATTAAAATACTGAACAAAGTAATTCACCACCCAGGCCAGCCTCTCTAGCTTCCTTATCGGTCTTCAACCCTTTACTTGTAGACACAACTGCAATGCCCAATCCTCCATTAATTTCAGGGATATCTTTTTTTCCCACATATTCTCTTAGTCCAGGTTTACTCAATCTCTTAATCTCTCTTATTACTGGTTTACCTTCATGATATTTCAAGAGAATTGAGACTAGGGGCTTTTTTCCTTCTTCTAAGGTAATAGAGTCAATGTATCCTTCTCTAACCAATAACTCTAATAGAGCAATTTTTTTTGTAGAAGAAGGAACAACAATTTCTGATTTCTTTCTAGCCTGTGCATTTCTAATTCCAGTTAAAAGGCTTGATATTGGATCTTGCATACTCATGTTTTCTACCAACTAGATTTAACTAATCCTGGGATATCTCCTTTCATAGCTAATTCTCTTAATTTATTTCTTCCTAATCCAAATTTTCTATACACAGCATGAGGCCTACCTGTTATTGCACATCTTCTTTGCAATCTAATAGGGTTAGCATCTCGAGGAAGCTTTTGTAATTTAATTTGAGCCTCTGTTCTTTCTTCATCTGAGCTATTAGGATTTTTGATTATCTTTTTTAACTCAGTCCTCTTTTTAGAATAACGAAGAACCGTTTTTTCTCTTCTTCTTTCTCTTGCAATCATTGATGCTTTCGCCATATCAACCTCTAATCTTTAAAAGGGAATTTTAATGCCCTTAACAACAACTCACCTTCATGATCACTTGTAGCCGAAGTGGTAATAGAAATATCCATTCCTCTTATCTTGTCTACTTTGTCGTAATCAATTTCAGGAAAAATAATGTGCTCTTTTATTCCTATAGAATAATTTCCACGGCCGTCGAAAGAGCTAACATCTAAGCCTCTAAAGTCTCTTTCTCTGGGAATAGCAATACCTAATAATCTTTGAAGAAAATCGTACATACGATCTCCTCTAAGTGTTACCTTACAACCAATTGGCATCCCATTTCTTATTTTAAAATTAGCCACTGATTTTCTTACTTTAGTTATCAAAGGCTTTTGCCCACTTATGTAAGTTAAATCTTCAACCGCATTTTCTAAAACTTTCTTATCTGTTATTACCTCACCAACTCCCATGTTTATAGTCACCTTAGTAATTTTTGGTACAGCCATCCCAGTAGACAATTTGAGAGTCTGTTTTAACTCATTTATTACAGTGTCTGAATAGTGTTCTTTTAGAGAAAGCATTATTTTATTTCCTTACCTGAAGACTTATAAACTCTTATCCTCTTACCTTCTTCTGAGATATTTATAGCTACCTTGTCTGCTTGTTTAGAAGAAGGGTTAAAAATGGAAATATTTGAAATATCTATCAAAGATTCTTTCTCAACAATTCCACCCTGTTCTCCTGCTTGAGGATTGGCCTTTGTATGTCTTTTCACCATATTTACACCACTAACAAAACATTTTCCATTTGGTTCCAAAGAGGAAACAGTACCTTGCTTACCTTTGTCCTTACCAGCAATAACTATTACTTCATCCCCTTTTTTTATCTTAATCATGGTTTACAAAACCTCTGGTGCTAAAGAGATAATCCTCATAAATTCTTCACTTCTCAATTCCCTAGACACGGGCCCGAATACTCTTGTTCCTATAGGTTGTTTCTGAGCATTAATAAGAACAGCTGCATTTTCATCAAATCTAATAGCAGAACCATCTGACCTTCTTAATCTATTTTTTGTTCTAACAACTACTGCATCTATAACTTCACCTTTTTTAACTCTTCCTGTAGGTATGGCTTCTTTGATAGTTACCTTAATAATATCTCCTACCTTGGCATATCTTTTTTTAGAGCCCCCTAGAACTCTTATACACATAAGTTTCCTAGCCCCGCTGTTATCTGCAACTTCTAAATATGTTTGTTCTTGAATCATTTTTATTAACTAATATCTTTAACTCTTTTTTCTATACCCACTAACTTCCAACTTTTAGTTTTAGAAATAGGTTTAGTTTCTTGAATAGTAACCACATCCCCCATTGAACATTCATTTACTTCGTCATGAGCCTGTATTTTTGAGGACCTTCTTAATATTTTTTTGTAGATTGGATGCTTGACTTTCCTCTCAACTAAAACGGTGATGGTCTTATCTCTTTTTGAGCTAATAACTTTACCAGTAATTTTTCTACTATTTTTATCCGTCATTGTTCTGTTCTTTTAAAGCTTCTTTCTGAATTGTTTTTAATTGAGCTATAGATTTCCTAATTTCTTTGATCTTATGAGTTTCCTTTAATTGACCTGAAGAAAGAGAGATCTTTAAGTCTAATAATTCTTTTTTTAGCTCCTCTTCTTCGTTTAAATTTGAAGATTCTCCCCTTATTTTTGATAAAAAAGATTCTTTCTTAGCCATTTTCAAGTCCTTTTTACAAAACTAGTAGAAACAGGTATTTTTGAAGAAGCAAGAGCAAAAGCTTCTCTGGCTAAATCTTCATCAACTCCTTCCATTTCATAAAGAATTTTTCCTGGTTTGATTGGGCAAACCCAATATTCAACATTACCTTTACCCTTTCCTTGTCTTACTTCTAGAGGTTTTTTTGTTATAGGTTTGTCTGGGAAAACTCTTATCCATATTTTTGCACCTCTTTTTACTTTCCTTGTCATTGCCCTTCTGGCTGCTTCTATCTGTCTTGAAGTTAGACTTCCACGAGAAGTAGCTTTGAGAGCATAAGTCCCAAAACTAATACTACTTCCTCTTAAAGCATTACCTTTATTTCTCCCTTTTTGTTGTTTTCTGTATTTTGTTCTTTTAGGCTGAAACATATTAATCCACTACTTTTCTTTATTATCTTTAGATTTCTTGTCTAAAACTTCCCCTTTGAAAACCCAAGCTTTAACTCCTATGATTCCATAAGTTGTTTTTGCTTCTGACAAGCCATAATCTACATTTGCTCTAAGAGTATGAAGTGGTACTCTTCCCTCCTTGTGCCATTCTGCTCTAGCTATGTCAGCTCCACCCAATCTACCAGCAACCCTAATCTTTACTCCTTGAGCTCCCTGTCTCATTGCATTTTGAACGGCTCTTTTCATGGCCCTTCTAAACATAACTCTTCTTTCCAGTTGTTGTGCCACGTTATCAGCTAAAAGCTTCGCGTCTAGATCAGGCTTTCTAATTTCCTGAATACTTAAAGTAACAGGAATGCCCATCATTAAAGTTACCTCTTCCCTCATCTTATCGATATCCTCACCTTTCTTCCCAATAACTACACCGGGTCTTGCGGTATGAATTAAAACTCTTGCATTATCAGCTGTTCTCTCTATTTCAATCCGACTTACGGAAGCATGACTTAATTTTGAAAATAAATGCTCCTTTACTTCATTATCTTTAAGTAAATTTTCAGTATATTTAGATTTTTCAGCGTACCAATGAGAAGTGTGCTCTTTGGTTATACCAAGCCTAAAACCTATTGGATGTACCTTCTGTCCCATAATTAATTTATTTCCTCCAATGTTAATTTGATATTACAGTTACGTTTTAGATATCTATCTGCTCTTCCTCTCGCACGTGGTCTTATCCGTTTCATTGTGAAACTTTCATCAACAAGTATTTTTGAGATAAATAATCTATCAATATCTAAGCCTTGATTATGTTCAGCATTTGCAATAGCAGATTCCAATACTTTTTTGATGATTGGAGCTGATTTTTGAAGGTCAAAACTTAGAATATCTAAAGCTTCTTCTACTTGTTTACCACGTATTTGATTAGCTACCAATCTAGCC
>LUQU01000065.1 GCA_001628005.1 SAR86 cluster bacterium REDSEA-S09_B4 | reverse complement strand
GGAATGAAGATAAAGAGTTACAAAAAAGTTACAAAGTTTAATTTTGAAGCCTTTAAAGTATTGATCTTACAGGCTATTTTAGTAACGTAACTATTGAGTGGGAATAAAAAAGTCAATAAAATCAATAATATACGTGAATATTAATCGACGTAAATATAGATTGAGTATGATTAATATATTTGTTCTGTAGAACAAAACTAGGAATTAGAGGGATAGTGAGAATGAAAGTAATAAAGTTTTTGTCACCAATTAGAAAGTGGCTTTTTGGCACTTTAGTCATGACTGTTGTATTGGCATCCGCAACCTTTTTGTATTTTCGTTCACAAATAGATCACGTTCTTGGGGCGAATACTGAGGTCGTTGATTCTTCACAATTTCAAGTTATTTCAGGGAATCTAGCAATAACCGATGTAAGTGTTCTTTCTGTCGACTCACAAACCATGATACCTAATCAAATGGTATTGATTAAAGATAATACAATTGAATCAATCAGTCCTGAGGTTGTTGTTCCTGATGAATATCATGTCATTAATGGAAAAGGTCAATTCCTAATTCCGGGGCTGGTTGACTCTCATGTGCATGTCAAAAAGAGTAAAAATGATCTGTTATTGTATATAGCCAATGGGGTTACTCAAATTGGTGAAATGACGGGGATGGAACATCATTTTGAATATCTTGAGCAAATCAAACAGGGTGCAATTGGGCCGCATATGTTTATTGCATCGCCAAAGTTAACTAGTCAGCAAGGAATGAAACCCTTCCTTAGAAGCCGTTTTGAGAAAAGACATCAAAATTTTTTAACCCCACTTGAAGCCAGAGAAGCGGTGAGAAACTTTTAGTCGGTGGGCTATGATGCGATAAAGTTAAGTTCCGATCTTGATGAAGATATTTATTTTGCGATTAATGACGAAGCAAAAAAACTTAACATTCCTGTTATTGGCCATTTGCCTGTCGGATTACAGTTAAGCGATTTGTATCTCTCTGGTCAATCTCAGTTGTCTCATATCGACTCAATTATACTAAAGTTAATAAATGAGTTCGGCGGACTGTCATCGAAAAACAGCGAGGATTTCTTAACGCATGTAAAACAACATGCAGAGCAAATAGCTGTTAAGTTTAAACAAAACAATATCGTGTTAGATTCTACAGTGTGGTTGCACAGAACCTTACCCAGCCAAGACTTTGATCTTACAGGTTTTCTTAAAAGTATCGAGTTTGAATTTCAAAATCCTGGATGGATTGAAGGTTGTTCGATTGTTGCAGGTGGCTGCTTGCCCGGAGGTAATTCTTATGAAAACCAGAATAATACGAAAGCCGATGATCTGCGTTCATGGGATATTTATTATCGAGCTTACAATGAAGCGATAGAAATTATGACTCGGGCTTTGGTTGATCAAGGTGTAACCCTTACCGCTGGAACCGATGCCCTTGGAGCCTGTGGGATGATTGCGGGTTTTTCACTTCACAATGAATTAGAAACACTTAATAAAATAGGTTTAACTAATGCTCAAGTTTTGCACGCTGCAACATTAGCTCCATCAAAGTGGATGGGATCAAATTCGGGGAAAATTGAACCCGGTTATCGAGCAGACTTAGTGCTTCTAAAGAAGAATCCATTGGAAGATATTAGCTATACAAGAAGCATCAATGCGGTTATAGCTAATGGTAAATATTTAAATAGAACACAATTGGACCATATTTTGGAATCGGTCAAAGATGCCAACAATACCAGTAGAAAAGTAAATATTGATGCGTATCTTAATTAACATTGCCTTTGAAACCTTACAAAGTTTGTAATTGAGTCAGTGAAACTGGAGCAATTAGGGTTATGGTAGACAAAATAAAAAAACAGTCGTGACAAACTTATGACAAACTACTTTTTTCACCTCTGTATCCCTTTGTTTGTAAGGGTTTCAAATCGTGCAACTATTGAGTGGGAATGAGAAAAATCCCTGAAACCCTTATAGAATAAGGATTCTTCAACTACACACTAGCTACACACTTTTTTTGTAACCTATTGATTTTATAGGCTCTTAAAAACCTTACTACACAGATTACTACACACTAAGGTGACTATTGTTTTTCATAAGTCACTTTAGAAAAGGTTGTTCTAACTAGGTTTTATGCGAAAACATTTGGAATTGATAGAACCACATGTTTTAGGAATAAAAAAAGAGAGACTTTTGTCTCTCTTTTTAAACGAAGGATATAGAGTTAGAATCTATGATTTCTTCTCTTTTGCAGGTATTTTCTCTTCTTTCCTGCATTACTTTTACCCTTTTGTCCTCTTGAAGATTTAACAGCTTTTCTATTTTCTTTACGCCAGTTAATTTGTTCTTGAGTAGGCAAGGGTTTGGTTTCTAAAAGAGCAATTCTATTTTCAAGAAATTTAACTCCTCTTTTACCCAAATCACCAGATGCAAGTTTAGTGTTCATTCTTTTAATCATTGAAGCACGAAACTCCTTTACATCATCGACAGTTGATACATCTTTTCGTTTCATGTCGCTGTCTGCAAAAACACTTGCAGAGAGAAAACATATTGCGATAACTAACACTTTTAGGTTCATAACTTCTCCTTATTAAGTTTATATAATATGTGGACAGAAAGTTAATTAAAAAGTTCGCCTTATTTCAGAAAAAATAATTTATTCACTACACACTGTGTAGTTAGAACATGGTAAGTTATTGATAATGATGGAAGGGAACAAATTGAAAATAACCTGTTTACTACACACTAACTACACACTAGTAAAAACCACCTCTCAAACCCTTATAAACACTGGGGTTTTTCCCATGTCTACTATTGAGTGGGAATGAAAGATTTTGATTCATTTAAGCTACTTGTAGATCAGCTGTTTCCGGGTGGAAAGTTAAAGAAAGTTCAACCTATGACAGGAGGTGTTTCGGCGACAGTACTACTTTTAGAGATAGAATTGTCTAAAAAAAACTTCACAAAAATCGTCTTAAGATCTCCTACTTCCGATCATTCAGGTTTAAACATAGACCAGGAACTTGAATTTTTAAAAAAATTACAACTAACAGATATACCAGTACCAAAAATTATCAGTAATATAAAATACACTCGCAGGATATCTCTCAATTCACTAGCTTACCCAAAAGAATAAACCCCTTAGAAGAATTGTTTACCTTTATGCCTAAAGGTTATGAGTGGAAGGAACTAAAAAAATATTTGAAAGGACTAAAAGATGTTAGCTTTCAAGGCAATAAAACTTTATTACACGGAGATTTTTGGCCCCAAAACTTAATTTGGCAAAAGGATTCAATAATAGCTGTTTTAGATTGGGAAGATGCTTCAATAGGAGATCCTATGTCTGACCTAGCTGTTTCCTGTTTAGAGATAAGATATAAAAATGGACGAAATGGAATGTATGAATTTATCCAAAAGTACTCTAATTATCATAAGATCAATAATTATCGTTTAAAACTATGGCTGATTTACGTATCAGCTGCAGCTCAGTATTTTATGGGTGATTGGCGCCTATCGAAAGAAACAGAGGATCTTATGCGTAAAGAATCAATTCTTACTTTGAAAGAAATTGGAGAAAATCTAATCTTGAATGAGAATAAAGGAGTTAGATACGAAATATAAAGAGGATTTTAGGAAATTTGGTGTTAAAAAATTTCTTCATCTACTAAGATATATGTATTGAAATATCAGAGGAGTTAAACCATGAAGTTTGGACAAGCAATAGATAGCGTATTATTTAAGAACTACTTTAATTTGGAAGGGAAGGCAACAAGAAGTGAATACTGGTGGTTTATGCTTTTCTTTCTTATTTTCAATCTCTTTGCTGGGATTGTAGTTGGGATAGTAGTTGGAATAACTTATGGGGCAGATTTCAATCCAGACACTTTCTCTCTTTATTACATGCTTGGGCTTCTGGCATTATTCATACTGCCACTTTTAGGATTGTCTGTAAGAAGATTTGCCGATGCGGGAAGAGGGAAAAGAGAAGCCATAGTGGTTTTTGTTCTTGCAATGATTTCTCAACTAATAGTACCTATGGGCGCTCAAGGGGCGATTATACAAGTGGCTGAATTCTTAATAATGCCAGCTTGGATTGTCTTGGGTGTTACTGGTTTGTACACCCTTTACATTGCACTTAAAAAATCAGTTTAAATAATTCACTACGCACTAACTACACACTAAAAATGCACCTCTCAAACCCTTATAAACACTGGGATTTTTCTCATGTAGACTATTGAGTGGGAATAAAATGAAAATCATAGCCTCCGCCCCTCATTTTTTTGTTACCGATTTAATGAAATCTCTAGACTTCTATGTTGATGTTCTGGATTTTGAGGAGCCTAGGTTATGGGGTGAGCCTCCCAATTTTGCTATGCCAAGAAAAGATGGATATATAGTTATGCTCAATCAACAAGAAGGGATTAAACCAAATCCCAACGGAAAGCATCATGCAACTGATGCCTATTTTTGGTGTCAAGAAATAGATGAATACTATTCTTCGATCAAGAAAAAAGGGGGGTTAAAAATTCTGGAGATAGAAGAGCGTCCTCTTTATGGAATGCGAGAATTTGAAGTTTATGATCCCGATGGCTACAAACTTGTGTTTGCTGAGGATATGAAAAGAAATTGAGTAAAATACTTTTTTTTCTTCTAAGTATAGTTTTTATCCTAATTTCTTTGTTAGGCAATACTATTGTTCATTACTTGTTTTTAATCGTTGGAATCGGCCTGGCAGTATTTGCCTTTAAAAGAAAATAAATTTGAAAATATTCTTAAAAAACTTATATTCAATCTATTTAACAATTTACCTTCTTTGGTGGGTTTCAGTCTTCATTATTATTTCTGATGAAGGGTTCCATCCAGCTCAAGACATACCTTGGTTTATTCTATTTACTGCAATTTTGTTTGTATTTTGGGTTCTAAAATATAAGTTTTCTAGAGATAAAAAATTTATTTTCCATGAGAATATCTCTTCCTTTAACCTCATGACTCATCTATTAGCTATCCTTTTTCTTTCAATATCAATGATATTTTTTTCATAATTAAATGAAAAATATAAAACCTTTTCATTTTCTCTTAATCTGGGTGTTTGGATTCTTTGCTTTACTTTCTTTTGATTTATTTATGGAAGGCATAGTATTTGAATGGTTAGAATGGAATGGAACAACAAAAAACGATTGGTTTTTTGCTCTATGGTGGGGTTTTGTTGTAGTTTGGCTCGTATATGGAATAATAACTTTACATAAAAAAATTAGTCCTCAAATTTTAAGAATGAAAATTACAGATACAATAATAGGTTCTATCATCATAGGTGTTTTGGTAGGAGGAGCAATTCTGCTTTCAGGAGGAAATGGAAGTGATAAAAAAAATGCTCAAATCAAAATACTCACTTCTTCTTCAGAAGCTGAAGGGGTGAATGAGATTCTTCATAAGGAGCTAAACCTTGATAAAGACTCTAAACCCAAATTTAGAATACACATTAATTCTGATGAAATCAGTGAAGACTTGCCCTCTGATATTTCTGATACTGTTGAGACAGCATTAAGAGAGGCCCTTAAGGCTCTACCTGAAGATATAGATATAAAAATAGAGATTAAAGCCAATCAATAGTTTCTATTTTGATATTTAAACTTGTTACCGTTATAGCTTTTTTAATTTTACTAAGCTCTTGTGGGCTTGCTAAAGCTATTGACTACTCTTTTTATGTACCCGAGCATGGAGAGTATGAAATTGATGGAAAATGCTATGGCATTGAAAATCAACCTGGAGAAAGATTGCTAATTACTGATTGCGGCGGATACATTAATGTTTTGATAGCAACATTTACTTTGGGCTTGTCCTTCTCTTCAGAAAGAATAGTACAAACTTACAGCAATGCAGCAAAAGAATATTTAGATTCGAAATATGAAGGCTGTAAATTTTCGAATTTATCTGATTTGGGAGGTAGGATCTTTGAGATATTTTATACATGTGAGAGTCACAAAGAAGTTACAAAGGGAGCAAAATGAAACCTCTCTTATACAAAGTTAATACAAACTTTTTTGAAACCCTTTAAACAAAGGGTTTCAGAGTGGTAAACCTATTGAGTGGGAATGAGAGATTTACATTAACTAAAATTTAGGGCTGTAATCACTGTCATCAGGGCTGTCTTTTGTATATAGCATCCAAGAATTAAAAGTATCTGGTTCTTCAAGACAAGATCCTAACTTATCAAATTCTTCAAATACTTCCTGAAAATTATTAGCAAAGTTTTGATTTTGTAACTCCATCGCATCTTTTGAGTTAGCCCATTCTCCCCATACAAGATTTGCCTGTACATCAGAATGAGAGGCGTCTGCGGATCTTCTATCAAAATACACGCCATAGTGATATCCCGTTCCTTGTAGATTAGAAGATTTAATCTTGGCTGAATGCATAGGAAGGAAGTTTTCCATTTCATTCCTGCCAGCTCCATTTTTATAACTGCAGGTCCAGTACTGGCTATAGAAATATCCAGAATGATTTAGTTCACCGAAATGGGAAGCTGAAACTGGAATTAGTATGTCCCAAGCATTCCTGCCAGCTCCGTCACATGACATGACATTTTGATATTCATTAGACCAGGCCATTACTTCTTCATTTTCAGTCCAATCACTCCAAGCTGAATCAGCTGCATCTTTTGATTCCCATTCAAGTTCCCACCACATACTGGGGCCAAAGGCATTTTCTTCTTTAATGGGATCATATAAGTAAGAGCCTCTTAATTCACTGGATATAGGCAACATTCTCCAAGACTCAATCATCTTTGAAAGGTTGGACTTACTGAATTCATTGCCTTTGGTACAAGAAACAAATTCAACGTAGAAAGGTCCTTTTTCATGTTCCTCCGATACTTCAGAGACTTTTTCATCTGAACAAGATAACAGTAATCCAAGAATAAGAATTGTTATAGAGGCTTGGTAAATTTTTTTCATGTGATAAACCTTTTAGTTTAAGACTATCATAAATCAAAAAAAGTATTTACATTGGAGAAATATAAAAAAGAAGAGTAATTCACTACACACTGTGTAGTTAGAACATGGTAAGTTATTGATAATGTTCCTAAGTATTACAAAATGGTTGTTCGGCTTTGTGGCTGTCCTAGTGATCGGCTTGTTGTTCTATGCTTTTTTACTGCCAAGACCTGTCGATACGACCGACCCTGCCATATTTCTGCAGGACGGCAGATCCGTAAACTATTGTGACTTACCTGACCTTGATGGCTCAGGAAAATCCGCTAATGATATTCCTAAGGCGTATACGCCTGGTTGCAGCTACACAACCATACCTATGCCAATTTTAGCCGAATGCACCGAACCGCTCACAGAAGGAGTAGTCGACATGAGAGGGCTCTGGCTCGGGGTTTCAGGACGAGTTGGTCATCTCGAACGTATAGAGCAGTGTGGGAATCGGGTGGTCGTAACAGCGTACGGTATCATCCATGACTTTCGTGTTGACGGCACCTTGAAGAATGGTGCGAGAGATGTTGGTGCAGTATGCAACAACTTCAACACCGCTATACACTTTGATGAGGAGGGCGTCATGGTCTTCAGATTGTTTAACCTCTTCGATACCGTATTCAGGGAAATGCGTAACGAAGAGATGATCTTCACATTCATAGACGGTATCGAGACCAATACTCAGAGAATCTGCCAGTACCCAGAGGAAATGAAATAGTTATTTTTTACGTTTTCTAAGAATCCTTTCCATGGTTGAGACGCTTATTACGCTTCCATCTTTTTTTAAAGATTCCACTAGTTTGCCTTCACCTTCAGGAGCATAAAGATTAAACAGAACTAGGGCCCCGTTTGCTCCTCCTTGTTCCATATGCACATCACCTGGTTCTTTATGTACAAAATCCCCTGCAACTCTTACTCTCTTACCCAGCTCTCTACCTGTTTCAATATCTATATCTGTGACATGAAGCTCACCCTCTAGAACTAAAGAACTAATTTCTGCAGTATGTCTGTGAAAATGACAATAACAATTAGGTTCCCATTTAACTAGTATCTCCAAGCGCCCATCTTCTCTCGCATCTAGAATAGTGTCAGAGTAGTCTACGGGGTAATCAAAGTCGTCCCCCTCAGTGTAGCGCTTCCACTTAAGGGTTTTATCGTTCAGTAGGTTCATGAAGGAACTCTACCTTAGCAGGCATATAATTACAAACCCATGTTCTATTGGGTTTCAAATCAAGCTAGTATTAAGTGGGAATGAGATTAGTATGATAGATGATTATTTAGAAAGACATTATCCTTTTGAAGGATGTTTTAACTTTAGAGACGTAGGTGGGTATCTTAATCAAGATGGCAAGAGAGTAAAAAAAGGTCTTTACTTTCGTACTGGAAGACAGGATCGAATGAGTGATAAGGATCTTTCGCAGTTATCAGATCTTAAAATCTCAACTCAAATTGATTTACGTAGACCTGATGAGGTGTTGGAGCAGGGAAAAGGTCCTTTAGAAGCTATGGGTGCTAAATACATAAATATTGCAGTTATCCCTGAAGGAGGGAGCGATCAATTAAGTAGATTAGTAGGTGATACCGGCATCTCAGGTAAGAGGTATTTAGGTTACTTAGAATTTGGTCCTACCTCTTGGCTTAGGTTATTTGGAATTTTAGCTAATGAAGATAATTTGCCTGTAGTCTTGCACTGCACAGCAGGTAAAGATCGAACTGGCGTCTCAACAGCTTTCTTATTATCTATTTTAGGTGTAAGTCGAGAAGTGATAGAGGCAGATTATTTACTAACCAATCTCGATACTGAAAGACAGGCAGACTTTATCGAAAATACAGTTGGCTATCCTGAGGGTTATGATCGAGAAACTATGATCTCTGTAGCTGGAGTTCCTAAAGATGCTATGAAGGATTTTTTGGATGGTGTTGAATCGAAGTGGGGCAGTGCTTTTGGATATCTAGAGGAAATTGGGGTTACCCAAGATCAGATGGATAAGATCCGAAATAATTTTCTTGAGTAAACTTTAGATGGAACAAAGAAAATTTAAACCTTTTGGAACTGTAAGCGCACTTAGTCTGGGAGGTGGTGGGATAGGTAATGTTTGGGGAGAAACCACCAGAACAGAAAGTGTTTCTACTGTGAACTTGGCAATTAAATCCGGAATTAATCACCTTGATGTAGCTCCCATGTACGGGAAAGGAGAGGCGGAAAGAGTTGTTGGGGAAGCTTTGAAAGGAAAAGATCATACAGCAATAAATCTAACCACGAAGTGTAGGCTCGGAACAGTTCCAGACTCAGAAGTTTATACTAGGCTTAATAATTCTCTTTGCAGAAGTTTAGAGACGATGGGAGTCGATAAAGTTAATTTATTTCTTCTTCACTCCCAACTCATAGAGGATGATTATCAACTGCCCTTACTAAATGAACATAGGGCTACGAATGCTACTACTCTTTCGTGTTATTACAGTGCAGTAATTCCTGCTTTTGAATCGTTAAAAAAAGAAGGAAAGATCGATCATTGGGGTATTGGTTTAGGACAAGAAGAAGCGCTTATAAAGGCTATAAATTATGAGCATCCTCCTGAAGCCATGCAGTGTGCAGTAAATATCCTAAATTCAATTGGAGCCATCGGATATATTAGTGAGAAATCTGATCCGAATAGAGTTCTTGCAGAATGTCAAAAAAAGGATATACCGATTCTGGCTATTAGAGCTGTTCAAGCAGGGGCACTTACTTCTAGTATGGATAGAGAACCGCATCCTTCTGGTATGGATAAAGCTGATTTCACTGATTTTGAAAGGGCTTTACCTTTTAGAGAGCTTGCCAAAGACTGGAAGGAATCTCCTGCATCCTTAGCGCATAGATATGCTCTTAGTGTTGAAAAAGTTAGCTCTGTAATTCTAGGAATTAAAAATAGAAAGGAATTGCAAGAATGTATTGACGCAGAAAATATGGGCAAGCTTAATTCTTCCAAAATGGAAACTTTACAGAATCTTTTTTTAGACTGAGTGTGAAGTTAAAAAATAGCTAAAGGCTTTGCTAATTCAGCAACTCTTTTACCTTCATCATTTGTAGTAATATTCAAAGGTAGCCATTCACCTACCTTGCGACAAACTACTGTGAAGCACCCCTTTATTTCTAGGTTGCCATTATCTAATTGCCTTATTTTAGCTTTATAAGATTTCCCTTCTTCTGGGTTATATATCTTTCCAGTAAAGGCTCCTTTTGAGTCTGGTGTTTTGTCTATCTCATAAAGAATATTGGAGCCTATTAATGTTCTTGATCTTAATTCTTTATCCTTATTATTTTCATCCAATATCAGCATTGGATCTTCTCCATCTTCAACAAACATAAATTCTATTAACCCACAAATTTTCTCCTCACATTCTTTAATTTGGATAATTAATCCAAAACCATGCCAATAACCCTTTAATGAATTTTCATAGTCAGAAATTAATAATTGAGGAGCTAATAAAACTAATAATGCTAGGACTTTTTTCATACTTCAATAATGCCATATAAAAAGAAACAATTACTTATAAAATATCAGTAAAGTGAAAAGAATAATTCTTAGCAGGAAAGGTTTTGATGCAAAAGCAGGGGGAAGTGCTTCTCCAATCTTTAAAGACGGAAGAATTTTTTCTCTACCTATTCCTCAAAAATCTCCTTCACCTACAAAGTACCAAGATTTAAATTTTGACGGTATATCCGGAGCTGAACTATTAAGAGAAACATCTACTTCCGTTCTTCCTAAAAATTATTGTCATTTTGACCCATTATTAAATGAGGAGATAGGAATCTTTGGACAAGCAAGTTCTTCCCAAACGGAATTAAAAAATAAAGGAGTCAGTTCAGGAGATTTATTTTTATTCTTCGGATGGTTTAAAAATTTCTTTAATAAGGGAAGTGATTTACATCATCTTTTTGGTTGGTTGCAAATTGAAAGGGTAATAGAAGGTTCAAATAATATCAAAGCGTTCTTGAAAGAAGTAAACATGGAGCATCCACATGGATATGGAGATGTTTCAAGGTATACAAATAACACTATTTACATTGCAAGACGAAATTTGGATATCCAGAAAAAAACCTCATCAATTAAAGGACATGGATTATTTAAACACACTCATGAAGATCTGATTCTAACTGAACAAAATAAGACGAGATCAAGATGGAAACTTCCTGATAAGTATTTTTTAAATTCAAAAAGATTGTTTTTGAATAGACTCAAATGGGAAGACGAAGAAAACTGCAGAATTTTTTATAAAGGGTTCGGACAAGAATTTATTTTAAATGCTGAAAAGAATCCTAAAATAATAGATTGGGCAACTCACTTAATTAAATTACACGGAGAAAAACTATGATTGAAAACTTCTTGCAGTATGGGCAATGGGTAATTTTAATTCTGAGCATTATGAGTTTATATTTGGTTAGTTCTGTTAAGCATGAAACAAGATTAAATGGTTATATTCTTACTGGTGTCGCAAGGTTTTCTGGAGCCGCAGTTTTTATCTTTGTAGATTTATTTGCTTTCGTTATTGCTAACTTGATACAAACTTATATTGCTTTCCAAGGATATTACAAAAATAAGAAAGCAGGTGATGAACAAACACTTGATACAAAGTAGATACAAACTTTTAGTCTTATGGTTAACCTTAATGATTCTCAATATCCTTCGCATTTCCAATAAGCGAAAAATAGTTATTCTCTGTTAAGTTAGCCTTATGAACACACAAAAAGTAAACAAAATATTAAATGAAATAATGGAATATGAGCTTGCTGGGGTTGTGAGATATACCCACTATTCTCTTATGATAACTGGTCCTTATAGACTTCCAATAGTAGAGTTTCTTAAAGAACAAGCTAATGAGTCATTACAACATGCCCAACAAGCTGGAGAATTGTTGACTGGTCTAGATGGGCATCCTAGTCAAAAAATTGCCAAAATTGTTGAAACTAATAATCACTCAATCAAAGATATACTTGAAGAAAGCTTGGCTCACGAAATCCATGCTCTGGGTCTTTATAAAGAACTTCTAAGCACAGTTGTTGATGAATCAGTCTACTTAGAAGAGTACACTCGAGGACTTATTGGTCAGGAAGAGAAGCATCAGTTAGAACTCAGGAAAATGTTGAAGGATTTTAGCTAACATATTTTTTTCAAATGTGTGAATGTGTAGAATCAATAAGTTAATAAAAAATTTACCAATAACCTTGGCTATTATTATGACTTCTATTCTAGCGGCAGCAGAGCAAGGTGCGCTAATACAAAAAAGCGAAAAATTTATAGAACATTTCAATCAAAGAGATTACAAGAGTGTGCATAAAATGTTTTCTGATGAAATGAAGCAAGCCTTGCCTTTATCTCAATTGGAAGAAGTCTTGTCTCAATTTTCAAGAGAATATGGAGTTATTACGGAAAAGGAGTTTGTAAGATACGAGAGTAGTTATGGAATTTTTAAAGCAGAGTTCTTAAAAAACAAATCTTCAAAAGAGTACTTAACTTTGAAAGTCTCGTTAAATGCAAAGTCAGAAATAAATGGACTTTTCTTTGCACCTTGGGTAGACCATCCAGTCTTATTAAGGAATAAATCTAAATTAATTCTCCCTTTTGAAGATGAGTGGTTCGTTTTTTGGGGGGGTGACACTAAAGAAGAGAATTATCATGTGGAGAGTAATGCTCAAAAAGGAGCTTTTGATTTTCTTATAAAGGATCAAGAAGGGAAAAGTTTTAGGAATGAAGGAAAAATTAATGAAGATTATTACGCTTTCGGGTAGATGGAAAAATAAAAAGAGATTATTCACCAGTTAGAAATCAAAAGGTAAGAAATGCAAATTAAGTTACTTGAATGCTACACTCCAATAAAAGGAATAAGGAAAGACTAATAATGAGCATCACTACCAAACAGTCAGAACCTGATCTCGGTGCAAAATCTCTTGCTGTAAGAACCAAACTTATTGACAGAACGGCTAAATGTGAAAAAGTAGCACACCGTGGACAAGCCGCCTTAGCCCAGGAAGTTGTTCAAACTGTCGATCTGCCGCATCAAATTTACATTGACTCCGCTGAAGGGCCTTATCTGACGGATCTGGATGGAAATCGTTATATCGATCTAACGGGAGGCTTCGGTCCTAACGTACTCGGGAACAAGCCAGAACCAGTCGAAGCCGCAATTGGTCCGCAAATTGAAAAAGGTTGGCATTATGGAATTCCTAACGGTCAACAAGCACAACTAGCTGAACTGATCAAAGAATCCTCAGCCGCAGTGGATGAAGTAATGTTTTGTAATTCCGGTAGTGAAGCTACTATGTTTGCATTTCGTGCAGCTCGAGCAGCAACCGGCAAAAAAATTGTTGCCTTATTTGATGGGTCATACCATGGCGTTCACGACTACGCATTGGTAAAAGCTGATTCTAAGAGTGATCGTTCAACACCCTCCAGCACTACACTTGGAGCGGGTATCCCAGAAGAAGTTTCAAAAGACCTAATGATGATGCTTCCATATCGCGATACCAATGCTTACGAACTGATTCGTAAACATAAAGATAATCTGGCATTAGTCGTCATTGAACCAGTGCAAAGCTCTAATCCTAGGCTCGACAATCAAGAGTTTTTACAAGGTTTACGGGAAGTCTGCACTGAGTGTGAAGTTCTTTTAATGTTCGACGAAGTCATAACTGGATTTAGGATTGAATATGGCGGTTGCCAGCAGTACTACGATATCAAACCAGACCTAGTGACTTACGGCAAAGCAGCTGGTGGTGGACTTCCGATTGGGGTTGTAGCAGGATCAAAAAGGGTAATGAATACTTTTTCTGGTGCTGATAAAACTCCAGCTATCTTTGCTGGAGGAACATTTAGTGGTAATCCTCTCACAATGGCAGGGGGCATTGGCATGCTGGAGTATCTCAAGGAGAATAAAGAAGAGATTTATCCTTACTTACATGCGCAGGGTGATCGCATAGCAGATGAAATCAACGAATTTTGTCGATCGAACAATATTCCTGCACAGATGATGAACGCAGGCTCTATGATGCATCTGATTTTCGGTGGCGAAACCATTGAGTCATCACGCGATATAGATCATAGCCACTATTCTTTAGAAAAAGAGTTCTATCTTCATCTACTCGGTCACAACGTGATCGTACCTGGGATTCATCTTGCCTTCATTTCATTTGCACACAAACCAGATGTGATTGATCAGGTCATCGATGCCTTCAAGAGAACCTTTGAAGATCTGAGAGATGACGGATTAATTTAGCCTTTAGAGTTTTTGCTCACTACTTGTGCGAGGGCAAGGACAAGATGAGTCAGTTAAATCAGAGAAAAACTTGCGATGATTGAGCGGAACAAAAAAATAAAATTAAAAGGAGAGAGAATTAAATGCCAGAAATGACAATGTTGGGGTGGTTTCATACCATATTAGGAGTAGTGGCTGTATTTAGTGGTTTTTATACCTTATATAAATATAGAGTCATTTCTATGGAGGAAAGCTCTGGAAGGTTATATGTGTACGTAACCTTATTAGTTGCGGGTTCTGCCTTAGGAATTTATAACCAAGGAGGCTTTGGAATTGCGCATGTACTTGCTGTGTTGACTTTAATTGCTATTACTGGCGGCTTTGTAATGGAAAAAACTAAACTGTTTGGATCCTTCTCAAAATACTTACAAGCACTGGCTTATACCAGTACGCTCTTATTTCACATGATTCCTGCAATAACTGACTTTCTAAGAAGATTACCAGTTGGAGATCCATTCATTGATTCTTTCGAAGACCCTTTACTAGTTAATTTTCACTTAGCTTTCTTGTTAATATTTGTAATAGGAATTATTACTCAAATTTTTTGGCTTAAAAAACAAGATAATTAAAAAGGGTGGATATTTTAATAGAGCTCTATGCTGGCTAAATCAAGTTCAGCTTCAAAATCTTTTCCGTAAGCCACTAATCCGATAGATTTAATTCTAGAAGAATTAACTTTGCTTGGAAGAAGTCTCCTGCTTTTTTTGAATTCAGAAAAAGGTAGGTTTATGTTCATCCATTTGTCTGAAGCTTCGAAAGATATATCGTAGTAATCCCAAGGAAAGACTGTTGCTCCAGTTCTTAAATGAATGAAATACTTATTATTATTGCCTCTAACTTTGATTCTAATACCTTCGTAATTCGTACCTTGTAGGTTTACGCTTGTCCTAAATTGGATGAAACCTCCATTATTAGCCGTACTTACATCACCTTCGAGTCTATAGAATGAGATTTCTTCCTCTTTCAGCTCAGAAAGCTTTCCCTTAGAGAGTCCTCCCATAACATCATCACCAAACATAACCCACTGGGCTTTCTCATCAACTAAGTTATCTATTACATATTTTTCTTGTCCCCAGACAAGAGTTGTTAAGACTAGACTTGAAAGTAGAAGTAATTTTTTCATTCCCCCACCTCTGATATAAGAAAAAAGAAATGAAATAAATTGAAATAAAGGAAATTTTTTAAAAAGCTTCATAAAACGCTCCTAAGCATAAAGTTAAAATTTACTGGGCGTTTACAGTATGTAAGAAAGAAGGGTGTCCCCTAAATCCAAGACTGTACTAAAGCAGCTGCGCACATTATTTATAAAAAGATCTTTTTTTCAATACTTTTTTTGCCAAAATGACAGCATCAAAAAATCAATCAGGGTATAAAGTGTATTTCCTATTGAGTGGGAATAGAGTAGAGAATTAAAAGGAGAAAAGAATGGATGGACTTACAGCAGCAGCATTTTGTTTTGGTTTAGTAGGAGTGGTTGCATTTGTTAGACTAGAAAAACTTATAAAAACCCTGAAAGAAAAGGGGGTTTTAGAACAGGATTACAAAGAAGAGTAAGTTACTGATAAAACATAAGGCGGTGTATAGTGGTGAGCACAAAAAGAATATATAGAAATGAAGGTATTTCATTTTTTTAGTGGAGAAGACTTCCTAAGTTAAATTCCAGTTATATTTGTAAATGGAAAAGTTTCTATCATTAATTTAACCTTGTCAAAAAGCTCTCCTACTCCAAGACTAGTCCAAAGTATCAGAAAACCGATTAAAAGCTTGAGTGGAAAAGAATATTTTTTTTGTATAGTTGTTCTTATCAAGTCGACTAATGGGAGATAAAACAACAGGGATAGAAGTAATATGATTAACCCATAGTATGGATCATTTCCCCAAAAGGTATTTACAACGCCGATGAAGCTAAAAAGAACTCCAAATAAAATACTAAAACATTGATAAATAAAATCTTTATTTGGCATTTGCGTAGAATGAGGTTCTAATTATTGCAAAAAACTACTGCGAAGAAGCCACTCTAGTTTTGCCATCAATTGTAATCAATTCTACTAAATCTCCTATTTTGAATTGGTATTCCCCAACTTCTTGAACCACTGAGACGGTTCGATTGTCATCCAAATTAATGGTAAGTTGCACACCTTCCTTTTTCGTGATTTTCTGAGACACTTTAGATCCTAAGGCTGACCCCACAGCTGCTCCTAAAGTGGCACCTATGGAAGATTCTATTTCTCCATCACTTACACCCGAACCGGCCGCTGCTCCTACCACTCCACCTACCAAAGAACCACTCTTTAGATCACCCTCTATATTGACTGTTCTCACCTTCACTACTTCACCGTAAAGCACATTGCGCATCTCTTGGGCAGCATCCCTGGAATAGGTTTCAGGTTGCAAGGAACTGTAAGCACAACCCGACAATAAAACTAATATGATTATTAAGTTAGTAATTTTTTTCATACTTTTGCTTTAGTTTCTAAATTTTAAGGAGTAGGCAACTAAGAAGCCAATGAGTAAGCATAGAGGGAATCCAATAAACATATTTAACTCAATTGATTTCCACAAAGCTACAAACATAAACGCTGCACCCACTCCAATAGCTTCACTAAATTTGTTAAGCTCTACTCTCATTTTGTCTCTCCTTCTATTTTCTTGCTGTTTATCTCCACTTTGATATCTAAATCTTTGGGTAATCCATCAAGCGCTTCGCTTATTGTTTTCTCTATCGTATCAGAGATATCTTTCGGTAAGTCTCCTTTTATATCATCCGATTTAGAATGCCATTTCAAGGGCGAGTCAGATTCGTTATCAATGATTATTTCTTTATGTAAAAATTTCTTAGAGCCCATATCTCCATGAGGGGCTGCTAATACTTTTATTTGTGCATGTTTTCTGTCTAGACTATTGCCCCCCGAAAAGAGAATAGCTCCTCCAATCAAAACTCCTATGATGATGGAACCTATGATGGTATCGCTTATTTTCATTTTATTTTCTCCTTGTTAGTAAATGATTAATGAGGTGTTTGACTAGAAGCATTTTAAAAAGTTCTAATCAATTAAAAAAAGACTTCCTTTTGATTGAAAACATAAAACCAGTTAGCAAAATACAAACTAAATAAGAATAAGATGGGTTGTATAAGAGAGGTAAAGATAGATTCAAGACTAAGTTTAGAAGAGAATTAATGATGCTCTCTATATTAAACATCAAGATAAGCGCTGGAGCTATACTTATTAACCCAAAGACAATGAGCCTATTTTTTTGCCTTCTTTTTGATTCTTCTTGGTTGATTAAAATAAGAGTGTAAAAAGTAAATAGATCCTTATTTCTCTGGTTGTAGGAAGTGTCCTTTTCTTTTTGAACAAGCGCTTCTATCTCATTCATTTTAGTTTCTCCATGGCACGACTGATCTTGGATTTAACCGTCCCCTTTTTCATATCTAAAAATTCTCCAATTTCATCCATTTTATAATCGTAAATATACCTCAGCGTAAATATTAACTTTTCTTCTTTGGTTAGAGGTTTTATAAGGGAGAAGAAGTCTTTGTTACCTTCTAGGTGAGGGGTATAGCTTGGCTCATTTGTATCTTCGAGAGGTGAATATTGATTTTCTTTTGCGATTAAATCTTTAAAAGAGTTAACCGCAATGCCAGTAAGCCAGAATTTAAAACTTTTTTGAGGATCAAAACTTTTTAAATAGATATAAGACTTCATAAAAGCTTGTTGAGACATGTCTTCAGCAAGTTCTTTATTACCAGAGGTTAATCGCATACCCAACCCAAATAAATAGTCAGCATATCTCTGTATTAAAACCCCGAAATGGTGACTGCCATCTGAGAGAGTTCTTCTAACCAACTCTTCATCCGATATCATTAAGAGCTATCATCAACCTTCTTGTTTCTACTATAAATGCCATAAACAAGAATTCCCAAACCTATTGAGAACACCAAAAGTCCAATTCCTATGAGTGCTTCTTCTTCTACCCCTATATATCCAAATAAAGCTATCCCTATTCCAACAGATGCAGTGATTATTCCAGATCGTATATCATTCCTTTCTCCATTTTCTTCCTTTTTATAACCAGGAAGACCCTGTAGTAACTCTGGAGTCAACTCTTGTCCGCTTTGAATTAATTCTTGTAATGTCTGATGGAATCTTTCTTCGCGTTTCCCAGAAAAATAAGAAACAACCCATACAATGAAAACTGGCATTCCAAAAACACCTACTATTCCAAATAGGGGTATTAATATATCCCAATCCATAAATCTCTCCTATTAGTTAACAATCATCATCTAAACTGCCACCAGAACTTGTTGCGAAGTCAGTTTTAATGGTATTTTCAGCGACTTCAATACTTCCGCCACTGGACACTTTACCTGTAATTTCAAGAGCACCACAAATCTCAACATCAGCTCCAGAAGATACCCTCACCGTAGAGACTTCAACAACAACTCCACTATCCGCTTCAAAATCTGCTCCTGAAGAAGCTTTAAGTGCTAGGTGGTTAATGTGGAGTGTTTCCTCTATCTCTATCTCAGATCCAGACGACAAGTCCACTTTCAGTTCATCGATGTAACCTGAACCACCATCAATTTCAAAAGAACTTCCAGAGGATACTGATACATTTAAATCTATTTCATTCTTAAAACAATTTTCCATCTCCCCTTCAGAACCAGCACTCAATTCAATAAATTGAGGTGGTTTCTTCAGAGTAATATCTGCAGTCACATCATTTCTTCCCCAAGAAAAAAACAGCCAAGAATTAGTATTTTTTCTTTTAATCTTTAGTTTCTTATTTTTCAAGGACATTCGAAAGTCATCCTCAGAGTCAGCAGTTATGTCTAATTTACTCACAGCCCCACACCAAACAGTAAATTCCACTCCTGCACTTACCTCCACAGATTCAACTTCTTCTATCTCATAAGAATAAGCCTCACAGAAAAGTAAGGGGGTAAAAAAACTTACTATAAGGATAATGGGCTTCTTCACTTTCATCATTTTTTGCCTTCATTCATATATACCTAATATTGACCAAAAAGGTTGCAATTAATATCTTTTTCGGTACTTTGCAACCCTTTTCTTATATCTCAGGTATATATAAGCAGTACCACTATTTTTTTGAAAAATTAACTTAACATTTAAAAAAATTATGAAAAGAATTTTACTTTTTTTTTGTTTTTTTAGTACATATATTCATTCAACCATTGAGGTTGACGGTAAGCTCGATGAACCTGAATGGGACTCCGCTATGGAAATCAACCAATTCTATGAAGTCTTTCCCTATACACTAAAAGACGCTGATTTTCCTACCAAAGTTCTTATTAAAGAAACAGATCAAGGTATTTTTTTTGGATTCTCTAGTGGTCAAAAGAAGGACACTATTCGGGCGAGTCAACATCAAAGAGATACTCATTGGGCGCGCACTAATGCAGATTTGGTCGGCGTAATGATTGATTTTGATGGTGATGCGGTAACAGCCTATGATTTTTATGTATCTGCTGGCGGATCCATCGGCGATGCCATTATCAAAGATGAACGGCATTTTGATGGAGATTGGGATGGAGACTGGTTATCAGCAGCCTCCATTTCGGGTGATCACTGGTATGCTGAAATATTTATCCCTTGGTCAATAGCGCCTATGAGACTTCAGCGTGGAGAACTGAGAAAAGTAAAGATGGGTATTTACCGAGTTATCAATTATCAAAATCGCTTGTTAGGCAACGCCAAGGCTAGCCCGGATATGGGGGGGCAATTCGTCTCAAAGTTTCCAGAATTTACTTTTAAGAATCATAAAACAACAACTATCAATTATTATCCTTACCTAACTGTTTCTAACGATAGAATAGATGATCAAGCGGAAACTAAAACGGGCTTAGAATTATTTTGGAAAATAGATTCAAGCAAGCAATTAAATGCCACATTCAATCCAGATTTTGGACACATAGAGAGCGATGAAGTCGTGGTTAACTTTTCAGCTGTAGAGACCTACTATTCTGATAAAAGACCTTTTTTTGCTGCAACTCCAACTTTATTTAATGTGCAAGATCAGCACTGGTATATCATAAATACCAGACGAATTGGTGGAACTCCAGACTATGATTGCTCAACATACGAAGCAGAAATACAGAGTTTATGTTCAAGTAGTCAACAAGGTAGTTCTAACATTGACTTGGCTCTCAGCTATACACAACAAAACGAATCTTTTGACATTGGAGTTTTAGGTGCATTTGAAGACGATACCAATTTCAGTCAGGGAAAAGATTTTTATGCAATTAGGTTAAGGTCTACAACAGATAACGCCACATGGGGATATTTGGGAACCCTAGTCAATAGACCCGTATTAAATCGAAGAGCCAACGTAAACTCCATAGATTTCAATTATTATTATTCGCCACAACTAAAACTGACTGGAAACTTGCTTAACTCAGTTGTTGACAGTGAGCAGGGTTACGGTTTTAGAGTGGCAATGGATCACACGCCTAATAAAAGTAGAACACATAATTTCAAAATAACTTACTTCGACAAAAAGTTAGACATTAATGATATGGGTTATATGTGGCGAAATGACCTTATGTCGATCAGAAGCCATTTTAGGTTTACGAAAACCGACTTTAGAAAAGAATCAAAAGTTTTAAGCAGAACATTGATGATCTTTACTAATCTAAGAACGACGTCAAACGGAAAAAAGGATTCTTCCTTTGTGGGCCTGGCTGGCTTTAATATGTTCAAGGACACTTCAGGAATTGAATTTGAATCCTTTTACAAGCCACGAGGTCGGGACAATTTAATAACTCGTAACTATGAGTTTTCGCCTTTTGTAAAAAGGACAGAGGAGTTTAATGTTAGCTTAGGTTACAAATCACCTGCACATGAATTCTTCAATTACGCTCTTGCAACACAAAGAGACAAGCGAGAATTGGGATACGGGAATACTTACATGGCACGGCTGAATGTAATACCCTCTGACACTCTATCGTTTACCTTTGCACACAGTCATAATGACAGGTCAGGATGGTTGAATTGGTTACAGAAAAATTTGCTTGGAAGTTATGACCAAACTCAAAAAACTACCTTAGCAGAACTTCAATGGTTTAAAGACAATAAACACGAACTGAGAGTAAAGGCTCAAATGGTTGCTTTTACTGCCAGAGACCCTCAAGCTTATCGAGCAGATATACATGGCAACTTGCTAAAAGAACAATTAAATTTAGACCCTTTTACTTTAAGTCAATTGGCCTTTCAAGTTCGCTACCGATACGAAATAGCACCTCTTTCTTATTTTTATTTAGTTTACTCAAGAGGCGGTAGAATTTTTAGATTCGATGAAGAGAATGACTTGAAACAGATTTATAAGCGTTCCTGGGATGATCCAGAAACAGACTCAATTGTTGTAAAGTTAAGGTATAAGTTTTAATTTAACTCTAGGAGTATCCCCGATGAAAAATAAAAGTTACATCATAGTTTTGTTACTAGCATTTTGCATGCCCGGTTTCAGTGCAAAAGAAGCCCTCAAATCAGGAATCGAAATCTCTAATTTGGATCTTAATGTCAGACCTCAAGACAATTTTTACAGATATGTAAATGGTACTTGGTTAGAAAAAACTGAGATCCCTTCTGACAAATCTTCTTACGGATCATTTACAGAGCTCAGAGATAAAGCTAGACAAGATGTGTTAACGATCATTGAAGACTTGTCTGAGAAAGAGGATCTGGAAGAAGGTTCTGATGAGCAAAAGGTAAGAGATCTATTCAGAAGTTACTTAGATACCGATAGAGTGAATTCACTGGGACTTGAACCTATTAGAGAAAACTTAGAAAAAATTGACTCAATAAACTCTACTAAGCTATTACCGGAATATTTGGTTGAGTCACAAAAAAAAGGTGTTTCTTCACTTTTTAATTTTTGGATAGATGCTGATTCCAAGATTCCTACTAAGTATTCAGTCTATTTTACTCAATCGGGATTGGGACTACCTGAAAGAAGTTACTATCTTGATCAAAGTAAAAAATCTAAAGATATCAGAGAAGCTTATCTAAAGCATATTGAGAAGATGTTCTCTTTAGCTAATTTTGAAACACCAGCTAAAGATGCGGCAATAGTAATGAGGCTAGAAACAGAGATAGCTAAGATTCACTGGACTAATGTTCAAAGAAGGGACAGAGACAAAACCTATAATAAGCTAAGCACCCAACAATTGATTGATTTGAACCCAAATTTTAATTGGGAAATTTATCTAAAAGCAGCCGGTATCAATTCTGAAAATGAGTTTATTTTGAGAGAGTTAAGTTATTTTAGTGATCTTTCAAGTCTCTTAGATAGTACAGATTTGGAGAATTGGAAAATCTACCTTAAATGGAAACTCCTGAATTCTTCAGCCAGCTTACTGAGCAAAGAATTTGATGAGCTAAATTTTGAATTTTACGGGAAAAAACTCAATGGCACCCCTCAACAGGAAGATAGATGGAAGAGAGGTGTGAATTCTGTTAATCAAATATTGGGTGAATCTGTTGGGAAGATTTATGTAAGTAGACATTTTAAGCCTGAAGCTAAAGCAAGGATGATGGAATTGGTTGAGAATTTAAGAGAAGCCTATAAGCAAGCTATATTTGACTTAGATTGGATGGGACATGAAACAAAAAAACAAGCTTTGAAGAAGCTTGCTAAATTTACACCTAAAATTGGATATCCTGATAAATGGAGAGATTACAGTGAGTTGGTTGTTGATCCAAAAGACCTGGTTGGGAATTTCAAAAGAGCTTCTAAATTTTATTATCAAAGAGGAGTGGATAAACTTGGTAAGCCTATAGATAGAAGTGAGTGGCACATGAACCCTCAAACAGTTAATGCATATTACAACCCAACCATGAATGAAATAGTTTTTCCAGCTGCAATATTACAACCTCCCTTCTTCAATATGGAGGCTGATGATGCCGTAAATTACGGCGGCATAGGAGGTGTTATAGGCCATGAGATGGGCCATGGTTTCGATGACCAAGGTTCAAAGTCTGATGGAGATGGCGTTTTGAGGAATTGGTGGACCGAAAAAGACCTCGAAGAATTTAAATCAAGGACCAATCAATTAGTTGAACAATACAGTAGTTATGAACCTTTAGAAGGAGAATTTATCAATGGGGAGCTAACTTTAGGCGAAAATATTGGTGATTTAGGTGGTCTCACTATTGCCCATAGAGCCTATCAGCTATCCTTGAAAGAGAATATTTCTAAAAGGATAGACGGGTTTAGTGGCGAACAAAGATTCTTCATGGGTTGGGCTCAAGTTTGGGCTTACAAATACCGAGATGAAGCGCTCAGGAATCGCTTACTCACAGATCCTCATTCCCCAGAATAAGAGAGTAAAGATTTGGTAAACTTTGGTAGTGCTGGAGAGTTTTGATTAGATGAAATCTATACTCTCTCTTTTACTTACTTAGTATGCTGTCGTGCTTTTATTTTTTTCATCTTTTCTCGCAGGTGTCTCAAGTGAGCAAATTCTCTTTTGGTTAGTTTGTCTTTGAGTTCTTTAGAGGCTTTTCTTTTTCTTCTTGCTTTTGAAGATTTGAACATTCTTTGCTTTCTAGTTTCCATTCGTCAGACCAAGAGGAGACAAGTTCTCTCCATGTTGTTAAATTATAAAAATCTTCTACACCAGATTATCACAACCCACAAAATTCCTAATAAGGCTATTAACGCAGGCAGAGTAATTAAAAGAAGCATTCTATAACTATCATCAGCACCTAGTGCCAGTAAGCCATAAATAAACATGCCGAGAGCTACTACAAATAAAGCTATTAATGTTCCTTTGTAATGTCTAATTTCCCATTCTGCTACTCTTTCAATTAAATCCATAGTTCCTCTTTATCTCGTCCCTAATCAAAAAGTCCAACACCACTATACCAAATTCTTAAATCCAGTTTCTTAAAAAGGTAGAGCAGTTGGGATATTGAAGCAGGGGTATTTTAAGAATAGTTTTTAAGTAAAGTAAACTTAGATAAGAGTTGGTTCTAATTTTTAATAAGAAGTTTCATCAACTCTTTTTAGATTCTATATATTAATCTCTTATATACAAATTAAGTTAAATCAATATAGTGAGCTCCCCCTTAAATAAAAGCTTAAGTAGAAAAGAAATGAAAACAGAAAAAGCTTACAAAAATTTAGATTTTTTAAATAGCAAAGATGCTCGTACTTTAAGGATTCTAGCTGAATACCTTCATCCAAAGATTCAACTTGAAGAAGAAAAAGTAATGAACACAATAGTAATTTTCGGATCAGCAAGGGCGCCATCACCAGAGGAATTAAGTAGCAAAGATAGCCTTAATAAAGGAAGATGCAAAAGTTCAAAGTTAGCTGAATACTACGATGCCACAAGAATGCTCTCAAAAAGATTGACAGAATGGTCTAAGAATTTAAATCATGAAGAACAAAAATATGTAATTTGTTCAGGAGGAGGTCCAGGCATAATGATTGCAGCCAATCGTGGGGCTAGAGAAGCAGAAGGTAAAACCGCAACCTTTAGAATTTCTTTACCTTTTGAAAATAGTCCTAATCCTTATGTTAATCCAGAACTAGATTTTGAATTTCATTATTTTTTTACTAGAAAATTTTGGTTTTCTTATTTAGCAAAAGCTCTCGTAATTATGCCTGGAGGTTTTGGAACCTTAGATGAATTTTTTGAAATTCTTACACTTATCCAAACTGAAAAAATGAAGAAAAATTTGCCTATAGTTCTTTTTGGGGAGGAGTATTGGAACAAATTAATTAACTTTGAAACTTTAGTTGAATATGGAGTAATAGACAGGAAGGACTTAGATCTGTTCTTTCTTACGAGCAATGTTGATAAAGCTTATGAGCATGTTACATCAAGTCTTAATTCCAAATAATAACTTAACCTCTTAAGCTAATTTGCTTACTGTGTTAGATGTTTATCAAGGAAAACAAACTTAGATAAGAGTTGGTTCTAATTTTTAATAAGAAGTTTCATCAACTTTTTCTTATCCCCGCTGATAAAAAAGTTTGCTTAGAAAGATAACCATTCCGGAGGTTTCAACCCTTTTGATTTTAGAAAATCAGGATTAAATAATTTTGAAAGATATCTGGTTCCTGAATCACATAAAACAGTTACTATGCAGTTTCCTGGACCCATTTCTTTAGCTAATCTGATTGATGCTGCTACATTTATTCCAGAACTACTCCCTAAAAATAGCCCCTCTTCTTTGATCATACGAAACATAATATCAACGGTCTCTTGATCAGGTATGAAGAAGGCTTCATCAATTTCTGTCTTTTCTAGATTAGAAGTTATTCTACCTTGACCAATTCCCTCGGTGATACTAGATCCTTCGGCTTTTAATTCTCCATGTACGTAATAGTTAAAAAGAGCTGCACCGGGTGGATCTGCAAGACATATTTTTATTTTGGGATTCTTTTCCTTTAAGTACCTGCTTACTCCTGCGATTGTGCCCCCTGTACCTACTGCCGAGACAAAAGCATCAACGGAGCCTTGAGTTTGCTTCCATATCTCGGGACCAGTTGTCTCATAATGGGCTTTTCTATTAGCCTTATTATCAAATTGGTTAGCCCAGATAGCACCCTTGGTGTTTTTTTCATTGAGTTCTTCAGCCAGTCTACCTGAAAATTTGACATAGTTATTTTCATTTTTGTAAGGAACAGCTGGTACAGTTATCAGTTGGGCACCACAGGCTCTTATGAGCTGTAACTTTTCTTGGCTTTGGGTTTCAGGTACTACTATTGTAGATTGGTAACCCATCGAATTAGCCACTAGTGCAAGTCCTATTCCTGTATTTCCAGCAGTTCCTTCTACTATGGTTCCGCCAGGCAGAAGTTTACCTCTTTCTATAGCATCTTTGATTATATACCAAGCAGCTCTGTCTTTTACTGAGCCACCTGGGTTTTGAAATTCCGCTTTCCCTAAAATTTCACATCCAGTGTCCTCTGAAGGACCCTTTAATCTTACTAAAGGAGTATTGCCAATAAGTTTTATAAATTCTTGACCCATAATTATTTATCTTATCAATTTATCTGGTTTATGTACCTTTCAAATATTTATAAATATGAATATCATAAAAACTTCAACGTTTTCTAATGGATAGCTATATAAAACAAGGGTTTAGAGACTATTTACACTATAGTTTTTCTTGTTCTAAACAGTTATTAAAAATAGGAGGAGGTTGTCTTTAGACTTGGCAGGGTTTGTCAGGTTTGGTCGGCTACTTTAATGGTTCCTGCAAGGAATATGTATTCAATATCTTATTCTGAGAATGACTTTGAGTTAAAACTCAATCTAAAAGATGTTCAAGAGCAAGGTAATATTGCAGAAGGTGAAACCAAAACCGAAGGCTATGAGATGTTAGATCTTCGATTTAACAAGACATACAGTCTAAATAGCGAGAGTGATCTGAGCATCTCCTTATTTGCAAATAATGTTTTAGATGAGGCAGCAAGAAACCATAGTTCTTTTGTAAAAGATGAGGTTCCTTTACCGGGAAGAAATTATGGAATTAAATTTAATTATAATTTTTAAGGCCTAAAAAATAACTTAATGTTCATTCAGTTAAGTGTTCTATGAACACAAGCTGATTAAAGTTATCGGGAATAGCATAAAAGTAGGGGCTATCTAGATATTTGGCTTTTCTTTTTGGAACTAATGCCACTTGAAAGAATTGTCTTCCTCTTTCTTCTAGGCTGGCGAGAAGAATTATCTTATCCCCTTTTTGGAGAGTATAAGTGAACTTGCCATAAATGAGTGTCCAATTACCGGTTGCCGCGTTTGGTTCTCTGACTCGTTGGTGTAAGTCAACTTTAGACTTATAAAGAAGCACTGAAGTGGTACGTTTTTTTGATTCAAAGACATCACCAACTTCATAATTTAAGGCATCTGAATAACCAGAGACTGTAAAACAGAATAGCAAGATCAATAATAGGCTCTTCTTAATTGGGTTCATTTAATTAATCCTAAGTTTTTATACACCAACTCAGAAGTTTTTGCCAAAATGACAGCATCAAAAAATCAATTAGGGTATAAAGTGTATTTCCTATTGAGCGGGGTGAAGACATGACAATTAACTACTTAAGTGCAGATTCAGATATCGAAGCTATTGAGACTGAACTTAAATCAAACGGCTGCGTGGTTATTGAAGACCTAATAGATAAATCAACAGTCGAACAGATAAAATCTGATTTGGTTCCCCATTTAACACCTACGCCTGCCAAGGATAAGTTTGCTGGTCGACACACAAAGCGGGCCGGATTGGTAATAGCTAGGTCCCCTAAGGCGAGAGCGCTCATAATGCATCCAAAAGTATTAGAAGTGACCGAAAAAGCTTTATCTCATTCGACTAATTTTCAACTACACAATGCTCAAGTATTAGCTGTAGGTCCTGGATCTGCGCTGCAACCCATACATCGAGATCAATGGGCTTTCGATTTTTTCCCGTTTCCATCAGGTTTTGACACAACATTTTCAACAATGTGGGCCTTGACAGATTTCACCGCTGAAAATGGAGCAACTAGATTGGTTCCGGGTTCCCATAAAGTAAATGAATCTAGTTTGGAGGAAGCCTTGAGTACTGCTAAGAACCTTACAATTAATTTTGAAGAGGAAACTGAAGCTGCTGAAATGGAGGCCGGATCTGTTCTTTTTTATACTGGGTCTCTTTATCATGGAGCAGGTCCAAATAGCACTGAATCTGTCAGGATTGGGTTAACAATTCAATACACGTTGGGGTGGTTGAGACAAGAAGAGAATCAATACTTAGGAAATTCTTCTGAAGTTCTTGATGAATTACCCGAGGATCTGCTCAGATTGATGGGGTATAAAGGCGCAGCTTCTAGCTTAGGTTTTTATGACAATCTAAAAGATCCAGTGGCGGCTATACGACCAGAGCTAGAAAAAGATTTTAATGAAACTTTATGAAGTAAAAATTTAGGGGATAAAATTCCTGAAGAAACAGAAATAAGGATAGAAAAAGAATAAGGAGTAACTATGTCTAATCCATTAATAGTTTATGGTGTACCATTTTCACAACCAGTTAGGGCAGTTCTATGGCTTATGCTATACAAGCAAAAATCTTTTGAGTTGGCTTTAATTAACCCAGGCTCTTCTTCTGAAGGGGGCAGCCGTCATCCTGATTATCTAACTAAATTTCCAACAGGAACAATACCTAGTATTGAAGACAAAGAAAGTGGATTTGTTTTATCGGAATCGCATGCAATTATGTGTTACCTCTGTAATAAAAATAATTGGACTGATCTATACCCCAGCAATCATGAGGAACGAGCAAAAGTTGATTCTTATTTACACCTCCATCACAGGAACGTAAGAGAGGCATCTATTGGTTTAGTAGCCCCTAAAGTTAGAAAAGATCTAAACTTCTCAGAAGATTTTCTGAAAATTTCACAGGCAAATATTGAAAAGGCTTTTAAGGCCTTAGAGAACGGATGGTTAGCTCAATCTCGTTTTCTCACTGGTGACAACTTAACGATCGCCGATATGAGTGCTTATGTTGAAATAGGGCAACTACAGAGTAAGTTCACAAATGTTTATGACTTTCAGCCTTTACCTAACATAACAAGGTGGTTGGAAGAAATGAATCAAGTTGCTTATCATGATGAAGTTCATACCTCTTTGTACGAGCTCGGTGATATAAGCAGCGAAGCGCCTTCTATGGAAACTATTATCAGTGCAAATAAGAAAGGGTTTGTTGTAATACAAGAACAGCTAGCTAGCATGAAGGACCAATAATCCATGACAGTAATAGTAAGACTGGCTAAATCAGAAGATCAAAGTCGTTGCCTAGAGCTGCTGGATGTTTTGGCGAAAGCCACATCTGATCCGCATGAAATTTTTGATTCAGAAACTTTTAAAAATTTAATTTCTAATGAAAGAGGTAGTCTAGTTATGGCTGAAGAAAATGGAGTTGTTCTAGGAATGGCATCTATTTCTTTTAACCTTGCTTTGAGATACAACGGTGAATACTGTCAATTAGAAGAACTTGTTGTAGATCAAGATGCCAGAGGAAAGAACGTTGGCGGTTTGTTGATTGAAGAAACAATTAAGTTGGCTAAGAAAAGAGGTTGTAAGGAATATGGGCTTTATATTCT
>LUQU01000064.1 GCA_001628005.1 SAR86 cluster bacterium REDSEA-S09_B4 | reverse complement strand
TTTGTCCAACGTGTCTTGTCCCATTAAAATTCCTCCCTTTGTTTTTTCATCCATTCTGAATGGCAAAACAATAATTCTCCATCCTGTTGGTTTTGGGAGCTTTTCGGTTTCTTCTTTGTATTTTTCTTGTAAAGCCGGTCTAAGTTTTGGGTTTTCTGATGTCGACGACTGTTCCTTCATTTTGCTCCTTATTTTCAAGCAGGCTAGAGAGTTCCTGTTTCACTGATTCCAGTGCATGAATTTGACCTATTATATACTTGTATGTCTCCATATTGTCAACACCCCCTGTCGTAACAGACAGAGATAATTGATTAATTCTATTTTGAAGACCTCTTTGTAATTTATAAATTACGTTTTCGAGTTCCATGTAGGCTTTATCATCTTTCCGTAATACTTCTCATAGCTCTTATTAGAGACGTGTTTGCCTCCTAATTCACTATCAATATAACTGCCAATATAAGTTTCATTTACAATGACAGGTTTGACTCTTTCTTCTTCTTTTAATTCTGGTTTCTTAGCCATTATTTATTTTTCTTTTTTCTAAGTTTTTCTTTTATTTTTTTTAAATACGCTTTAGTTAAATCTTTACCTAAAGTAGGCTTAATATTCTTAATTGGCTTGAATCTATCTTTTATAGACATTATTTCTTGACGCTTTTACCACCCTTATAACCAAGTGGTCTAACAGGTGCACGTACTGGTCTATTAAACCCACCACCAAATTGCTTAGCTGTTCGTCCGCCTTTAGCTTTTTTAGCTCTGGGTCTATTTCCATAATCGTTTCTCATATTTTCCTCCTATTTTTTATTTTTACCGTTTCTAAAAATTTGTGTTCCTTTTATACCAAATATGCTCGCAACCACAAGTATCCAAAGATTAGTAAACCAACTTGGGAGTGCATGGAAATGCTCAAAAAATACTTTTATCTTCTCCATCGCAGTCGGATCGTCTGACCACACCCCGTAGGCAAGCACCAGAATGGGCAATGTGAGAATCGCCAAAACAACTTCATCTTTATAATCGTTTTGCCGCGCCTCTAAAAGTTTACCCTGGTAAGCTTCCTCACCTTTGGCCATCTTAATAGCGTGCATGTGTTGTGCATCAGCCATAGCCATTTTTGTCTCTTGACGCTTTTTATAAATATGACTTCCAGCGTTAAGAGCTAATTTAATTGCACTGAACCACATATTAGAACCACTTAACTTTGTATGGTGTTTTTTGCTTTGCTGGAACAGAATTTTCGTCGCCTTTAGCAATATAGTTTTTACCCCTGATACTAGTCTTTGATCTTGGATCAACCGACTTCTTTTGTTCAGGAATCTTAAACTCTTTGCCACCTGTTTTATAGTTCCACGCCATTATGTCCTCCTTGTTTTTTCAACACCTTTTATAGTGCCTTTGTTAGCAGAAGCGTAAAAAACACGCTCCCCCTTCTTTTTTCCATACTGTTGTATCATTGCTTTTTTAATTTTGCTACCTTTTTTTGATAATGGCATTATTTGCTCTTTGGTTTCATTCTAGCAACCTGCAATCTATTTTGATTTGCCATTTCTTGCTTTTCTAGCGAAGTATCAGCCCTTAATTCTGCTAATTCCTCATTTTGATCAATCTTATCTTCATGAATATCCTGACCTTGAACTAATTTAGCCTGATCAATTTCAGTCTTCTTCTGCATTTCCTGTTTCTTACGTTCATTTTCCATAGCTCTTAAATCTACTTCTCTGGATTTAAGTTTTAACAATGGATCATGATCAAATTGTGAAGTAATAGTTTTTTCTTCCTTCATGAATTCTTCAGTCATCTCTGCAATCAATTGTGCTTTTCTTGCTTCGATCTTTTGAGTTATTTGCTGTAGCTGTTGCTGAATCTGTGGATTCATTACAGCCTGTCTTTGCATTTGTTGTATTTGCATAAACTGTTCTCTAAATTCTAATTGAACCTGTTCGGTTGCCATTAAACTAATATGTTCTAAAATATTCTTTTGTAATGCAGCCATCACCATTGGATTATTTCTAACCAGATTTGTTGCCATGAAATTCAAGTGTGATGTAACATGGGCTCTATGATCTTGACCTGGAAATGCCTGAAAAGGTTTATTGGCTAATGCATCAATATGTTCCAAGGATGGATCTTTAGGTGCATTCGGTGCTGGTGGTGGTAAAATTCTATCAATATCTTTTATTCCTAATGCTTCATACATTCTTCTGAATGCCGTATATAAATTATGCATTTGAGGATTAGACATTGCTAATTGTAATCCCGTTTGTGCTAAAGTTAATCTTTGTGACATTGAAAAAATATTAGGATCAGCAACTGGAAGAATATCTATTCTTTCATCAAAATCAGTAACTTTAATATTTCTTTGTCCTCCAACAACATCGTATGGATATTCAGGCGGCAGATACTGGGCAAATACTTTTGCCAGTAATTTAAATTCTTGTCTTAGTGCAGCGTATAGTCTTTTATGAATCGCTGACATTACTCTTGAACCACGTTCTAAAAGAGCCACAGTCGTACCAACAGCTGCTTGTTGGTTCCCGTCCCCGACCTGCATGTCAGCGATGGACGCGAATCTTTGTCCTGCTGTAACAACAATTCCCATTAATTGTAGCAATGTTGCTGAAGGTTCTTTGTACGGTAAAAATACAAAAGCATCTTTTAAGTTTCCACCTGGTGTGTCGACATCTTTAAATTCACCTGGTTGTATTGGTGATGCTTCGTCTTTAACTCTGACTCCTCGTTGTTTAAAACCAGCGGGAAGATTCGATAGTGTGCCTGCGTCTAACAATTGGCGGAGAGCCGACGTTGCCGTCCTGCTCAATCCGCCAATCATGTGAATGAGTCCAAAGCCATAAAATCCTAGTCCGGGCAGAAATTTGAAGTGGACAAAATATTGGACTTTATTTTTCAATGGATCATTGGGCGCATAGTTCCTTCTGATCGAAAGAACTTTCATACTACCTTCCTCGATGGTTACGACGTAAGGTAATTTTATTCCTGTTGGCAGTGCATCAGCGCCAACATCTTCGAAACCTTCCAAATCCAGATTTACGTGACATTCTAAAAGTGTGTATACACTTTCTGTCCGTGTAGATTTGGTTGTTCCTTCCAGTGTACGTTCCTTGTCTTCGACTTTGTCATCGACTGGTGCAACTGGTTTGGTTAATTCAATGTCCCTATAGAAACCAGCAATCTGCTGTTTTCTTAAGTCGTTTTCCGACATCTTGATCATATGGACCACTGCGTCCGCATCGTCTAATGAGGTAGCCGTATACGGAACAACAAGGTCATCTGCAGGGACAAATTTAGAGACAGCTCTTCCTAAAAGATCGTCATAATAAACTTTCTTAAAAGTCGAACCGCTCAAAGGTAGATGGAACAGCATCTGGTCAAATTCAGGTTCGTATTCCTTCATCTGATCCATCAGCTGAAAATTCATAAAATCTTTAACCCGTTGCGATTGTGTTTCCTTTGCAGGATTCGATCTTCCAATCACCTGGGTTCTAACCGGTCCATCGGCCGGCAATAATTCTTTATAGGCTAACGCCTGAAACTGTGTAACCGCTTCTGCGAGTACCGGATGCGTTGCACCTGATGCTCCCTGGAAGGGTTCTGTTCTGCTATCATATTTGAATCCTAACAGATCCAATCCTGTAACATAGGATTGTTCCCAATCCTTCCTCGACATTTTATAATCGGTATAATCACCACGAAGTTTGATTCCAATTGGATCTAAAACATCATCGGGCAGAATATCTGCAAGATTATCAAAATGGCCTTCGGTTCCTGGAATGTTGATTGATCCAGGTTCAAAATTAATCGTTGCACCGCCATCGTCTTCGGGTGTAACTTCTACTGGTTGTCGTTGTTCTTCCGTAACGTCAACATCCGTTGGCACTTCCGTTGGTGGAATTGCAACTTCAGTTCTGACATTCGGGAGTGATTTATCCGTTAGGTTTTCTGCCATTTATACTCCTGTTAATCCATATCATCAATATATAGCGAGCGCAACCCTTGAGACATGGGCCCTGAATCAGGGGCCACGGTTCTTGTTAGGTTAGCTAGGCCGCCGCCTGCAAAATGTTCGCCCTCTGTATAATAATCTTCTTTAGCTTGTCGTCTTTGTTTAGATTCTCTAATATAAGAAGGTTCTTCAGGCATTCCTCTAACTGCTTCAATACCAGTTGACGCTATTAATCCTGGAATACCAAATCTTTTAGATATTGTACTAATTGTTTTTGGATTTAAACCTAATCTTAAAAATTTACGCACTACTCCTGGCTTATCTAATGTAGCCGCTTTGGATAAAGTATCCATAAAGGCAAGTTCTAAAAAATTCCAAGGATTGGCTACTGCTTCAGGAATAGACTTTCCTTCTTCTAATGAAGTTTTTATATTATAAGGCATCCATCCTAATGCTACCGCTGCAGGTGATCCCACAGCTGCTGCGCCTGTTCCTATTTTACTTCCTACTTTTTTTGTTATGTCCCATGCTTTTTTTGGAGAAGTAATTACAGCTCCTGCGGTAACTGCTCCTGCTCCTTTACCTACATCTCCAAACGTTATTCCTTCATCAGTGGCTACACCCGTATCTGCTTGTGCCAAAGCTGTCATACCTCCAAGAGCAATTGTTCCAGTAGTTAAAAGTTTTACTAGATTCTTTAATCTTGGAATAGATTCAGTTGCTTTTATATATCTACTATTTAAAAGCTCTGGTTTACCTTTCCATTTTTTAAATAGTTCAACTCTTTCGTTTACAGTTTTTGCCTTCTGTATTGCTTTATCAAAAGCATTAGTAATTTTTATTGCCTCTTGTCCAGGCATTCTATAAGTTCCTAGTCCCTGCAGTGTTTGTCTTAAAACTGTATTAACAGGATTCTTAATATCAGGTATTCGAGGAGCTGTAGGTTCAATATAAGGTTTTCCCTTAGCATCTATTTTAAAACCGCCTAAACGATATCCTGTTTTATTTTTAAATTCATTTTGTAAGAATTTTATTCTATCTTTAATAGCAACTGGTTCCCCATCTACCATTACCGTAGTCTGTCCTCTCTTAGCAGCTGCATATAAAGACATAATTTTCTGATCATAGGATCTTTTATAATTATTTATGCTGTTTCGTATCCATTCAACTCTTGTAAAATTTTTTCTATAATTAGAAAAATTTTTCATTAAAGCATCTATATCGGTATGATCACCAGCCATTGAAAACTTACCTAGCTCTCCAGCTGCAGTACTTAACTCTGAAAGTAGCCTAATTTCATTTTTAGGAAGTGCTAATAATTTAGCTTTATCCACAACACTTAACTGACCTGATGCATCTGCTAAAGCCATAAAATTTGCCTGAAAGGAAGAACCTACATAATTTGCAGGAGCTTTAATGGTATTATAAAGTGC
>LUQU01000063.1 GCA_001628005.1 SAR86 cluster bacterium REDSEA-S09_B4 | reverse complement strand
TAATAATGGGCCCCTAAAGCACCCATGACTTATATATACTATTTTAGGATAATTACAAGTAGAATTATGCCAGCCCCCTCTGCCTTAGTCTGATTGCTTGTTCTTCAGGGGACAATAAAGCAGTTTCAGTTCGTGTCAACCCTGTTGGTAAAACATTTTGTCCTCCTGCTACATTGCCTGTTACTCCTTGAGTTACCAAGTTAGGATCAACTCCTGGTGTTACTTGTAAAGGTCCTTGGCCCGTTAGCCCTGGAGGAGCGAGTCCTAAATCTTCAAAAAGATATTCATCTAACATGAGATCAAAGTCTTCAAATAGATTTAAAGCATTTAAGTCTCTTCTAATCTGTCTCAGAATAGGTGCTGCTATAAGAAAAGGATTAGGATCTCCTAAATTTCTAGCTACCTCTCTAAATCTATCCTGAATATCCAAAGATGGATAATAAGGATCAAACTTTGCTCTTTGTAGTTTATTGAATGTGTTAGAACTAATTTGTCGATCTCTAAATTCTCTTCTTAAAGCAATACTATTTGTTCCTAGTGTATTGGCTGCATCAATATTTTTGTACATTTCTTTTTGTACATTGAACCTTGCCTGATTAGATGCCAGATATCGTTCAATAATTTCATTAGGAGTAACTCGGCCTCCTTTTAAAACACCAAATGCACCACCTGTAAATTCTCTTCTAGCATTACGAATACCTTCTTGATACTCGGCAATTTTAAATCCCATTGATTCTAAAGGATCAACTTTAATAGGTCTAAGACCCATCATTCCAGCTAACTCGGGCCCTATTTCTAATTCGTCTCCTCTTTTAGTTGGAACACCAAAGGATGCTTGTCCTAATCTTTGAAATTGTTTGTAGGAAGGTGCTAGTGCATTTGCTAAATGCATAAATCTAATTGCTGCTTTATCCCCCGTTGATGTTTCATCTGTGTATAAAGCTCTACCTTCAGCTGTTCTACCTCCTCTAACAGTTAAATCTGTAATTGCTTCTGTCCAAATAGATTCAGAAATAAATGGATTCATAATTTCTCCACTTGCTTCGTGTACTCCATTCACAAAACCTGAAAGCAAAGTTCTATCATCTTGTTGGCCTTCCATAACATTCAACAGTAAAGTATTAAAAGGCCTGCTGATAACATCATAAGCATTACTATGACTGAAATCGATATACCTTAAATTTCCATCATCATCTCTTATAGGAACAAGTGTAGAATTTTTAGACCATTCAGGAACAAATTGTCTTAGTGCATTAATCTCGTCTTCTGTAACATCGTATAGTATCTTGGCCCCTTCGACAACAACCGCAGGCACCACAGTTAGGGTGGTAGCCATGCCTGATAATCTTGTCATTCCTGTACGATAAGTACCTCTAGCAATAGAATCATTCTTAACAAAACCTTTTCCTATTTCCCAAACAACAGGAGAAACATTGCTACCTCTTACAGGTTTGGAATGTCTTATTTCTTTAAGTCCTAGTTCAGCAATGTTAGCTGTTGTTCTTATCATTTCAGCTGGGAAGGACATGAAATTACCAATAGGTAATAATCTTGCTGTCTTAACTGCAGATCCAACAAACGCATAATTAGGAACTGTATTTTTAACTATATTCGCTGCTTCTTGTTTTAAAGCTTTTACGTCGTCAGGTGATAACCCTCTATTAAAATCATCTAGATTCTTACCTGCTCTTTTAGCTGCTGCTCTTTTTAATCTTTGTAATTCAACAACATAGTTTGTTATTTTCCATGTATCATCTTCAGCTACATATTTACCTTGAGCAAATTCTAATAGCTTTTTAAATTTAGAAAGCATAGGTCTTAAAACAGCATCAGTATTTGTAGCTTGCTCTCCAAACTTAATATCTCTTAACAGATTTTTTAAATCTCCTATTTGAACTTGAGAATTTACAACTCCTAGTTCCAATAATTCTTGATAAGCTGCTTGCGCCCGAGCACTTCCTGGTGCTCCCTTTAATAAGCCTGATATGTCTATTCCATCTGCAAAAGCTTTACTTAATAATTTTGGATTAACAAGTCCTTCAAATAAAATACCATTTGCACCAGCAAAGGCACCAGCACTGAAGAAATTTCTTAAGTGTGTAGGTATAGATAGAACTGTTTTTGCAATTTGAGATATTCCTTTTGGAAGTAATAATAAATTTCTGTAAAACCAACTAACGGCTTTCATCGTACCTTCACCTTTTTCCCCTCTAACAAATGATTGAAATGAATTTGGAATATCGTTAGCTCTTTTAATTGCTTCAGCTATTTCTCTGCTCGTCCATTTACCTGATAAATCTTGTACAGTTTGATTTTTAAGTGCAACATCATCCAGCCATGTTGATAGTCTTGCAAGTGCGGATAGATTAGTCATAGCATTGAAGATAGAATATCTTGGGTCCTGAATTTCACCCGCTAATTCTCTAAAAATTTTACTACCTCTTCCTACTGCTTTATCAAAAGCCTTTATTCTTTCTACTCCACCCATCGTTTTGCTGGTGTAGGTAACGTTTGGAAGGGTTCCAGCTTTTTTTCGTCTGGACATTTGGTTAAGAATGTCATCAACAATATCTCTAGCTTCCTGAAGGTATTGTGTACTATCTGGATTATAAGGTTCTTTTTTAAATTTGTCGGTCTTAGATAAAAATCTTCTAAATAAATTTACAGCATTAGAATAGGCTTCGTCCGTAGGTTCGTATCCTCTAAATAACTTAAAGATTCCTCCACGGTCCTCGTAGACTTTGTAAGTACTTCCAATTTGTCCTTGAACTCTGTCTTTTAAAATTTCTTTTAAGGTTTTTACTCCTTCTTTAAGTTTAACACCTTTAGCTATATTTTTATCTAGAATATCAATTAGATTTGTAAATTCATTTCTAGCATTATTAACACCCACAACAATATTTTGTCTTTGACGTTCAGTTATATTCTTAGCTTTTAAACTATCAATGAGTGTGTCAACTTTTTTAGGGTCTAAGGGTGATCTTAAATCTCCTTCAAACAACAAGTCATTAAGTCGAGTTAAAAATTTTTCTTTTTCACCCCGTGAGGATTTATCAAACATCGTTTGTGTTTCAGGGAAAATTTTGTTTACCTCTCTAGTAATATTATTAACAATTTCTTTTGCTCTGCTTGTATCCCTTGCCTTTAATCCTTGCTTAAGCATTTCAGCTTCAAAAACCTCTGGGGGTAGATCTCCTCTAGGTCTAAAAGGTGAGCCAATATATTTATCTAACCATCTATAATATTTACTGTTACTATAAGCTAAATGTTGACCTTGTTTGGCTAATGCTTTTGCACTTTTCCCAACACCAAAAACAAAAGGTGTAATGAATATGGATTCAGAACCAAACTTAAATCGATTCATTAATTTTCTGGTTGCATCTTCTCTTCCTTCCAGATAGTCTGCTCTATCTAATTCTGTTGGTGATCCTTCAAAGAAATCCCCAAAAGTTCCGATGTTTTCTACGTCAGCAACAAGCGTTTCACCTGCCGCACCGCCTGCTACACCTGCTGCAAATCTTTTATAACCTATTCTGTCATTCAATCTTTTTGCTTTCGTAGTAGCTTGCATTACTTTTTTACTGCCAAGACTGGCATAATTCCCTGCTTTCTTAGCTTTAATAGCAGCTGATCCTAATTTAAAACCATATCCTCCAGGAATACCAATTTGAATTAAAGCTTCTGTTATTTTTCCAATAGCTCTTTCTTCCGCTATTTCTTCAAACGGATTAAGTTTATCAAAATATCTTTCAACTTCAGCTGCTCTATCGGTATCCATACCAAGATCCATGAGCTCTGCTGCCAGAGACACGATTCCTTCTGGAACTTTAATGAGACCTGATGCAATACCCGCTGCTGCTGCCTTGTACCAACTGACTTCGTTTTCTTCCTCTGCTGGTAGAAGTGGAATAAATTCTGCCATTTAGTTTCTACCTTACTCTAGTTTTGCCTTCACGGACCGATTCTGTTGCCTTTGAAAATTCTTCTTGTCTTATAATTTCTTCAAGTTCTGCTT
>LUQU01000062.1 GCA_001628005.1 SAR86 cluster bacterium REDSEA-S09_B4 | reverse complement strand
GTCTATTAGATCCTCTATTCTTATGATTCCATCTGACAATGAATACTCAGAGTGTAAATGTAAATGAACAAAATCCTGTGGTTGCATAATCAAAATTATTTATCTTTTAATGGCCTAAATGATGCTCTATGTTGCTCACAAGGTCCATACAATTCTAGCGCATTGAAATGCAATTTTGTTGGGTAACCTTTATGCTTTAAAAATCCATATTGAGGAAATTTTTTATCTAATTTCTTCATGAACTCATCTCTTGTTACTTTAGCTAGGATTGACGCTGCCATTATATTTTTATACTTTGTGTCTCCTTTGATTATTGTAGTAGAAGGTATATCCAGATCAGGCTTACTGATACCGTCAATAACTACTTTATCTGGTTTTATTTCGAGGCCTTCCACAGCCTTTTTCATAGCTAAGAGAGTAGCCTGTAGAATATTTATGCTGTCTATCTTTTTAGATGAAATAAAAGCAGTGTTCCATGACAAGGCTTTCTCCTTTATAAGAAGGTATAACTCTCCCCTTTGTTTTTCTGATAAAGACTTAGAATCAGCTAATTCATTGAATGAATAATTTTTTGGTAATATAACCGCTGCTGCCACAACAGGCCCTGCCAAAGGTCCTCTACCTGCTTCATCTACTCCTGCTATTAATTTCAAATCATCTCAGCAATAACCTTGGCTGCAGTATCGGGACCATCAGCTTTAAGCTCCGAGTGAATCTTTTCAAAAGCTTCGATAGCATGATGACCACTATTGTTCTCTAGATCTTTGTACGCATTAAAAAGATTTTTATCTGTCACTTCATATTGAAGTAGTTCTGGAAGAATAGAACTTCCTGCCAAAAGGTTGGGTAAAGAAAATTGTTTAATCCTTAAGAGCGGTTTAACCAACAAATAGGTAATCCAACTTGTTTTGTACACTACTATTACTGGTGTTTTAAAGAGTGCAGCTTCTAAGGATGCTGTTCCAGAAGTTACTATGCCTAAATGAGAGGCTGCAAGAACATCTTGCGCGTTTTTTTCAGAGAATTTTACCCAAGGGTAATCTTCCCAATTAGGAATCAATTCTTTATGTCCTATATCAGCTAAAGGCATAAAGAAGCAGGCATCTTCTTCTAAGTCTTTAATTAATTTGGCTGTTTTTAATAAAACCTCTCCGATCATTTTCACTTCTGACTTCCTGCTACCGGGTAACAAAGCAATCATTTTTTCTTTGTTTATATGAAATTTACTATTTCTTATCTCTTTTTTATTAAAATCCGTTTGGATTTTATGAGCTAAAGGATGGCCAACAAAAGAGGCCTCTACAGGAGATTCACTGTAAGCAAGAAGCTCAAAAGGGTATAAAGTTAGAACTTTATCAACAGATTTTTCTATAGTTTTTATCCTACCCTTTCTCCAAGCCCAGATAGAAGGACTAACGTATTGAACTGTTTTTATCTTTTGCATTTTTAAATGCCTGGAAATAGCTAAATTAAAATCAGGAGAATCTATGCCGATAAAGATATCTGGAGCTTGTACAGAAAGATATTCTTTGAGCTCTTTTCTTAATGTTAGCAGTTCTGAGATCTTCATAAGCGGTTCAAAGATTCCCATGACAGATATCTTTTTCATCTCAAAAAAAGAATCTAGACCCTCTTGTTGCATTTTGCTTCCTCCCACACCAATGAAAGAGGAAGAAGGAAAAATCTGTTTAAGATCTTTGATAAGAGAAGCTCCCAGTTGATCTCCAGATTCCTCACCGGCAACAAGAGCTATTTTAATTTTTTTATTTTCTTTGCTATCGATGTTGGAAGACATCAACGAACAATACCACGCGTGGATTTTCTTATAGTTTGACTAAATAATTTAACTTCTTTGTGTTTCTGTGCTGATGGTCTTAATTCTTTTAAAGCTTCTTCAATGGTCAGATTTTTTCTGTATATTGATCGATAGGCTGATCTTAATGCTTCTATAGCTCTTTTAGAATAGCCTACTCTCCTTAACCCAACAGTATTTATTCCATAGGGTTTAGCTGGATTTCCTCTAACTCTTACAAAAGCTGGAATATCCTTATTTACAGCGCTTCCCATTGCGCAGAAACTATAAGCACCTACAGAACAGAATTGATGCACAATAGCGTAACCGGCTAGAATTGCTCCGGTTCCTACCTTAACTGCTCCTGCTAATGCAGCTTGGTTAGTTAGAACAACGTCATCTTCTATCTCACAATCATGGGCTACATGCGAATACGCTAAAAGAAGGTTTCTATTACCTATCTTGGTTACCCCTTTTTCTTGGGCGGTTCCTCTGTGGATGGTAACACCCTCTCTTATCTGGTTCTCATCTCCAATAATGAGTCTTGTAGGTTCTCCCTTGTACTTCTTATCTGGGGTGCTATCGCCTACTGTAGAAAATTGAAAAATATGATTCTTCTTCCCTATTTTCGTATTTCCTTTAAGTATGACATGTGATTCTAAAATAGTACCTGAACCTACTTTCACTTTAGGCCCTATCACACAATAAGGACCAACCTCTACATCTTTATCCAATTTTGCTTTCGGATCAATTATGGCAGTAGGATGATGCATTTTTTTATTTAGGTCTGTCAGCACAAAGAATAGTAGCTTCACCTATAACCTCTCCGTCGACACTAGCTGTGCAGTCAAATTTCCATATTCCCTTTTTATTGGTTATTACAGTAGACTCTAAAATAATCTGATCTCCAGGGACAGCAGGCTGTTTAAAACGAAGTGAGTCCGCACCCACAAAATAATAAATTGAACCTTCCTCTGGTTTTTTATTCATTGTCTTAAATCCTAGAATCCCCGAAGCTTGTGCCATTGCTTCTAAAATTAAGACACCAGGCATAACTTGTTTTCCAGGAAAGTGGCCTTCAAAATAAGGTTCAGTTGTGGTTACATTCTTATAGGCTTTAATGTACTTTCCTAACTCTAGTTCAACCACTCTATCAACGAGCAAAAATGGATACCTATGCGGTAAATACTGCTGTATTTCCTCTATATCTATTATTTTTTCCATGTGTTATTTCTTGATTAAATCTTTAAGTTTTTTAAAGGCAACAGCATTACGTTTCCATAAGCTGTGCTCTATTAGAGGTGTTCCCGATGTATAAGTTCCTGGTTTAGTTATAGATTTTGTTACAAGAGACCCTGCAGTTATATGCACAGAGTCTGTTATCTCAAGATTATCTATGATGCCACAAGTTCCTGAAACAGTGCAGTTTTTCCCAAGTGTTGTACTTCCTGCTATGGCTGTATTAGCAGCAATTACTGTTGATCTTCCTAGATGAACATTGTGAGCTAAGTGAACATTGTTATCGAGTTTTACTTGATCATCAAGAAAGGTATTGCCTGCAGAACCACGATCTATAGAACAGTTAGAACCGATCTCTACATTATTGCCTAATATTACTTCACCTAAATGTTCTATTTTTTCCCAGTCCTCTCCGTCTCTTGCAAACCCCAACCCATCTGACCCTATTACCGATCCCGCATGGATAATGCAATCTTCTCCGATTGTTACTGAATGATAAATTGAAACATTAGCTTGTATGATTGACCTGTCTCCTACACTAGTTGATTCACCTATTACAGCTCCAGGGCCTACTATTACATGGTCTCCAATTTCAACATTATCCGAAATTTTGCAAAAAGAGCCGATGGTTGCATTGGGGCTAAGTCTGGCTGAGGAAGAGATATCAGCTAGTTTTGAGATACCTTGTTGTTGTTTTTCTTGATTTATTTCTTTGAAAACTTGTGTAGCTTTGGCATAAAGAAGATAAGCATCTTTACCAACAATAAGATTGCCCTTGCCTAGGTCTTTGTCTTTGTCGCTAATTATTACTGCACCAGCTTTTGTTGAATTAAGCTGTTTTTTGTACTGGCTTCTTGAAAGAAAACTAACCTCGTCTTGGTTAGCTTCCATAAGAGTTTTTATCCCATTTACTTGTAACTCCGAATCACCGATTAGCTTTGCATCAAGTTTTTTTGCAAGCTCACCTAAAGTTATACTTTTTTTTGAAGACACAAAATAAAATTACTCTTCTGTCTGATTGAGTAGCTCAGTTATTTCAGGTGTCAGATTAAGAGTAGGGTCTCCAGTATCAAAACCAAGAACAGATTGTCTATGTAAAAGTATTTTTATTCCTTTTGCTCTCATCAATTCTGAAACAACCTTTTGGAATTTTGGGGCTTGTTCATTTTGAATCAATTGCATTAACTCGTTTCTCATTGCCGTCAATTTCTGATTGAGGAAATTGGCATCTTGACTGAGAGAATTTAATCTTTTTTGGGCTTCGACCTTTTCTTCATCGGACATAGTCGGGCCTTCCTTTTGAAGTTTGTCTTGTATTTCATTGGCTTCATTAATCTTTAGTTTTAGATCTTCTTCTACTTCTTTCCATTCCTTGCTAGCTGCAAGTTCTTCAAAGGCTTGCTTGGAAGCCTCTGTTCCGTATATGGCAACTTCTACATCTATAACAGCAATGGAGCCTACTTCTATTTCTTCTGCTTGAAGTGAAAATGGTATAAGCATTGAAGCTAGTAGTACCATTAGTGATTTATTTAAGTTCATAATCTCTCCTCATTCGGCTTTAAATCTAAACTTAGTGGCGCAGTTTACCGTTTAAAGGGCTACTCTAGCCAGCTAATCTTTAAAATTGTGTTCCTATTTCAAATTGAAACCCTTCTGTTCTGTCTAAAGGACCCTCGTTTCCAACACTAGCCAGTGCTAAGGACATGGGCCCTAATTGGGTAATCCAAGTTATACCTAATCCATAAGAATATCTCAGTTCTCCAAAATCAAGCTCACTACAATTTACATCGCCTGCATCTCCACAATCCTGAGCAAAAACATTACCGGTATCTATAAAAAATGAGGTACGAACTGATCTTTGATCTTCAAGAAAAGGTAGACGAAAAATAAAATCAAACCCACCTTCAATTAAGTAAGCTCCTCCAATGGATCTATCATCATTACGACTATAGCCGTAATAGGGGTTGTAAATTTGTTGACCGCTTTCATCTAGCACCGGATTGCCTTCAGCATCTAGAATAAACTCTGACTGAGTAGCTCTTGGTCCTAAAGTGTTAGCTTTAAAGCCTCTGACTGAGGTAATTCCTCCGGAATAAAAATGCTCATAAAAAGGTGCTACTTGAGTATCTCCATAAGGTTCTAGAGCTCCAATCTCGCCCCTTAGCCCTAAAATAAATTTTCCACCGAATATAGGCCTGTAGTATCTAGTTCTGTAAGTGGCTCTCGCGTAAGTGATTGAGCTTCCTGGAACTGCCAATTCAAAGCCAACTGATTGTGATGTACCTGCTGTAGGGAAGATACCTCTGTTAAGGGTGACTCTAGACCAAACGATTTGACTCTTTAAAGCTTCGAATTCATTTCCTTCCGAAGCAGTAAAATCTAAGATTTGAGAGGCAGACATAGAACCTACATCGATTGATGTACTTTCGTATCTTAAATTTAGCCCAATCCTTTCAATGTCACTTATAGGTAGCCCAAACTGTATACCTGCTCCATAAGAGTCTGAGGTATAGGCTGCAATATTGTAATTACCATAATCTGATTCATTGAAGAAAACGCTGTACCCTCTGCTAACCCCATCAATGTTGTAATACGGATCTCCATAATCAAAGTAATAACTTTTTCGCCAATTACTGTCGTTGATACCTATATTTACTCTTTTACCAGTTCCAAAAGCATTGTTTTCTGAATAATTTAAACCAAGCATTAATCCCCAAGACGAATAACCGAAACTTCCTCCTATACTTCCTGAAACTTCTTCTTCTACAGTAAATTCAACATCGACCTGATCATTGACTCCTGCAACCGGGACAGTTTCAGATTCCACTTCCTTAAAAAAGCCCAATCTTTCGAGTCTTAGCTTGGAGTTCTCGATTAATAAATTTGAAGCCCATGAACCCTCCATCTGACGCATTTCTCTTCTTAAGACAACATCATGGGTACGTTGATTTCCCTTAAAGACGATTCTTCTAACATATGTTCTTTGCTGCGGATCTATGTAGAAAGTGAGTTCAACCCCTCCAGTTTCTTCGTTGAGATCAGGAACTCCCTTAACTTCTGCAAAACTGTAGCCCTCATTGCCTAATATATTAGTAAAAATTTCTTCTGTTTCGGTTATCAAAAACTGAGAATAGGTATCTCCCTCTTTAAGTAGAATTAGCGGTCTTAAAATTTCTTCGTCTACAGGAAGGTCTCCGGTTAGGCTGATCTTATCTATTTTATATGGAAGTCCTTCATCGATATTTAATGTTATATACACCGATTTCTTATCTGGAGTAATACTTACTTGTGAACTGGATAGAGCAAACTCTACATAGCCTCTATCCTTATAATAGGAGGTTAAGGTTTCTATATCTCCTTTAAGCTTCTCTCTTGAATATTTGTTATCACTACTTAGAAAAGAAAACCAACCGCCCACACTTAATTCAAAATCTCTTAAAAGTTCATCGTCTGTATAAGTAGTGTTTCCTACAACGTTTATGCCTTCGATGGTAGCTACTTCACCTTCTTCTATTTCAATTTCAAGCTCAACTCTATTTCTTGGTTTAGGGTTCGCTTTTACATCAACTAAAGCTCCGTATCTACCTTGAGAAATATATTGCCTTTGTATTTCTAAAGCTAAACCACTTAATACAGATCTTTTGAAAACTTGGCCTTCTGATAAACCGGCTCCTTTTAAGCCTTTCATCAAATCTTCAGTCTTTAAAGCTTTATTACCATCTATCTCTATAGCCGATATAGAAGGCCTTTCAACCAAGCTGATAATTAAAATATTTCCATCTCTACCAATTTGAATATCATCAAACTGACCCGTTTTAAATAAAGTTTTGGCCACAACTTGTAGAGAGTAAGTATCAACTGTATCTCCTATTGCGATAGGCATTTCTGCAAAGACACTTCCAGCAGAAACTCTTTGCAATCCACTAATTCTGATGTCGCTAACCACCCAAGAATCATCACTTTTTAATACTTCACCAAAAAATAATAGAGACAGAAAAACAAAGACAATAGGTTTTGTTAAGGAACGAATTTTAATCATCAAACTATCCTTGTAATGTCATTAAAAACAGCGAACACCATCAAACCAACAACCAACAATAATCCTATTCTATAGGCAAATTCAACAAACCCTTCAGAAAGAGGAGAACCTTTGATCTTTTCTGCAGCTATTAGTACTAATTGTCCTCCATCTAGAATAGGAATAGGGAACAAATTTATTAATCCTAAATTAATACTTAACAAAGCAATCATCCCAATAAAGGATACTAGGCCTGCTTTGGCAGCAGAACCGGATAAAACTGCTATTTGTATCGGACCACCTACATTTTCTGCAGAAACGGAACCAGTAATCATTTTTCCTATTGAATCTAATATAAGAACCGTAAAGTTGTAGGTTTCTTTTATACCCAGAATAAAAGCTTCAATTGGCCCCTTTTGGGTGATTACCAGATACTCTTCAGGTATCTCTTCATTGCTCGAGATTCTTGCTATGCCAATTCTTCCAATTTTTACTCCAAGTTCATTCTGCACCGAGCCAATGGACACCGGAATACTAAAAATAGATTCGTTTCTTTTGATTGTTAAGAGAGTATCTTTGTCTGGAATCGATGAAATCTCATCTACTAGTTCATACCAGGTTTTGGTTGCATTGTCGCCAACACTTATTATCTCATCGCCCTTTAACAAGCCTGATTTTTCAGCTGGGCTTCCTGCCTGAACGGAAGAAACTATGGGCGGTATAAATGGGTTAATACCAAAATAAGAAATTACACTGCGGTCTAATTCAGATTCAAGCCAGTTTTCTATTGCCACGGATTCTGAGAAGGTTATATCAGAACCTGGCTTTTGATAATCAACCTGAATTATACCTGTTTCACCTATTCTTAAAGCGAGCAAGGAGTTTAAATCTTTCAGGGAATTAACTTGGTTGTTATCTATTGCTAGGATTTTGTCGCCTACCTCAATTCCTGCTTGTTGGGCTAAACTCTCTTCATTTATGCCACCTGCAATTGGCGCAATATCTTTTACCCCTATCATGAAAATAAGAAAGTAAGCTGCGATTGCTAAAACAAAATTTGCGATTGGTCCTGCTGCAGTAATGATTGCTCTAGCCCCTAAAGAGGCTTGGGGGTAAGAGATTTCTTTTAAATTTGGATTTTGATCTGATTCATCTCCTTGCAGTGGGTTATCTTCTCCCAGCATTTGAACATACCCTCCTAGTGGTAATAATCCAATAGCGAATTCAGTTCCCTTTTTATCAAATCTACTTAATAAAGTTTTTCCAAACCCTATCTTGAACCTAATAACATGAACTTTAAATTTTCTAGCAGCTAGAAAATGACCTAATTCATGTATACCTATGATCACACCTAATAAAACGATAATAGATACAAGATTAAAAAGGATGTTAGTCATATCAGTTGTTTAATTGTTGAATTCTATTTTGAGCAGACTCCCTTCCCAAGACGTCAGCTTCTATAACATTTTCTAATTCTTTGACAGTTTTTATAGGGTTTGTATCCATTACAAATGAAATAATTTCGGTAATTTGGGTAAAACATATTTTTTTATCAAGGAAAGCCTTAACTGCTTCTTCGTTCGCTGCATTTAATAATGAAGAAGCTGTTCCTCCGGATTCAAGACAGCTTCTTGCTATAACAATACTGGGAAACTTCAATAGGTCGGGTTTAATGAAGTTTAACTGACCAATTTTTTCTAAACTTAAACTTTGTGATTTGGAATTTATTCTTTCAGGGAACCCTAAACCATAAGCTATTGGAATTTGCATATCTGGTACAGATAATTGCGCAATAACTGAGGCATCATTAAATTCAACTAAAGAGTGAACTATTCCTTCTGGATGAACCAAGATGTCTATTTTTTCTGAGTTTATTCCGAATAACCATTTGGCTTCAATTATTTCCAAGCCTTTATTCATCATGGTCGCTGAATCTACTGATATTTTTTTTCCCATTTTCCAAATAGGATGATTTACTGCCTCTTCAGGGGTGATTTGCTCAAATTCTTTTAAGTTTCGATTTAAGAAAGGACCTCCTGATCCCGTGAGGGTAATTTTTCTAACTCCTCCTGAGATATCTGTTTTTCCTGATAAACATTGATGAATTGCGCTGTGCTCACTGTCAATAGGAAAGATAGTTGAATTATTTGATGCAGCTAATTCATTTAATAATTCCCCTGCTACTACATAAGCCTCTTTGTTTGCTAACAAGACTCTTTTCCCAGCTGAAACGGCTTTGTGGATTGATTTCAATCCTGCTACACCGACTATACCTGCTACAACAATATCAACCTCATCAGAAGCTAAAATTTTTAGATAATCTTCTTCATCAACTAAAGTGGTATTTAAATTAACAGAATCTACTTTCGATCTAAGTTGGCTAGAGGAAGAGTCGTCATTTAAATATAAATAATTTGGGTTAAACTTCAGACTTTGCTCAAAAATTGAATCCACATTCGAGTCAGCAGCTAACAAGGTAATTGAAAATACATCTGGATTAGCCTCTATTACTTTAAGAGTTGAGGTCCCAATAGATCCTGTGGATCCTAATATTGCAACTTTTTTCATGTCCCTAAACCCATCAAATAAACTAGAACTACAAAGCTAGGTGCTGCAGCTAAATGACTATCTATTCTGTCTAAAATCCCTCCATGACCTGGTAAAAGATTAGAAGAATCTTTTACTCCTGCTATTCTCTTAAAGAGGCTGGCAGAAGCATCACCGAGGACTGAAAAAATTGAAACCAGAAGAATTAGTATAAAAAACTTAATAAAGTTAAAGTCAAATATTAAAGCGAGAAAAGGTATCACAAGTAATGGAGTTCCTATGAGAGCTATTAAGAAACCTTCTAATGTTTTATTGGGGCTAATATTTGAAAGAAACTTTCTTTTTCCGTATTTCTTACCTCCAAAATAAGCAAGAACATCCATTAACGAGCTTACAGTTATTAACAGAATCAAAACATACCTTGAAGGTAGCTCAAGACCTATATTTCCCAAAAAGTACCCTTCAAAATTTAATATTAAGAAAATTGATGTCCAAAAAGGGATATGAATAAAAAAACCAGACAAGACCCAAAAATATTTATTTTGAAGGATGTTCTTGTTATGAGGAAAACCTAAAATCAAAAAGCCAATCACAAACCAAGCCAATAATCCTATGGAACTCAAGCTTAATTTTAGTCCAGTCCCAAAACTCAAATAAATTAATCCAAAAAATAAAACTATGCTGATGGCTATCGCTATCTCAGAAGAGAATCTTAATTTATAGAATTCCCATGCGGACAAACTAACAATAAAACTAAGAAGTAAAGTAATAGCATTTAGAGGCAGAAATAAAAAAGATAAAACAATAAGTAGAGCTAAAGTTATTCCTGTAAGTATTCTAGTTTTGTTCATTTCTAGTTCTTATCAAAGTTAGACTTGTCTCCAAAGCGCCTTTGTCTGCTCGAATATTCTTCAAGAGCCTTTTGAAACTGCATTGAATCAAAATCAGGCCAATAAAGTTCGCTAAAATAAAGTTCAGAATAAGCTAAATGCCAAAGCAAAAAATTACTTATTCTAAATTCACCCCCTGTTCGTATACAAAGATCTGGATCAGAAAAAGGACCCAAAGAAGTGTTAGAGCTAATTAATTCTTCGTTTATTTCTATTTCCCCCTGCGAAGTATTTATTTTTTCTAATGCTTGCACAATATCCCACCTACCTCCATAACTTGCAGCAATTATTAAATCCAGATTCTTTTCTTTGTCGCACTCAGTTAATTTTTCTGCTTTCTTCATTCTGACTTGAAGATCATCATCAAATTTAGTTAAATCACCGATAAATGAGAGCTGTACTTTATTTTTTATTAAATTAGGTACCTGTTCTTCTAGGGCTTGAGCTAATAACTTCATTAGAAGACTGACTTCTTCATTAGACCTACCCCAATTCTCACTGCTAAAAGCAAACAAAGTTAAGGTATCAAGCTTTTTTTCAACTGCATATTCAACTGCTTCGCGCGCCCTTTCCACTCCTTGTTGATGACCAGAAACTCCTGGCAAATTTTTTGCTTTCGCCCATCTGTTATTGCCATCCATAATAATCGCAACATGAGAAGGTAGGTTTGCAGTCTTTGTTGCACTCATTTGGACTCTAGAGAGGAACTAGAAATCTAGCAGATCCTTCTCTTTAATTGACAGAGCTTCATCTACCCTGCTTACAAACAAGTCAGTGAGCTTTTGAATCTCTTCTTCTCCTTGCCTCTCTTCATCTTGAGAAATTTCTTTTTCCTTTAGAAATTCCTTTAGTTGTGAATTCCCTTCCCTTCTAACATTCCTTATAGATATCTTTGTATTTTCTGCTTCTGATCTTGCTTTCTTGATAAATTCCTTCCTAGTCTCTTCAGTTAAATCAGGAAGAATTACCCTAATAGTATCTCCCGAAGTGGCAGGATTTAGACCTAACTCTGACTCCATAATGGCTTTCTCAATATCTTGCACAACAGCCTTCTCCCACGGAACAATTGCTATCGTTTTAGCGTCTTCAACGGATATATTCGCCAATTGCGATAATGGGGTCAGGGTGTCGTAATAATCTACTTTAATATCGTCCAATAAAGCTGGGCTTGCCCTACCTGTTCTTATTCTGTTAAAAGCTGCATCCAAAGACTGCAGGCTTCTTTCCATTCCAACTTTGGTGTCTTCTATAATCTCCTGATACATTATTCTAAGTTTTCTCTATTTGAGACATAACTTCAGCTGCAAAATCTGTTTCTTCTATTTCTATTCCCTCTCCTACTTCAAATCTTTTGAATTGGATAACTTCAGCTTTATTTTTATCCAGTAAGGACTTTATCTTTAGTCCTGGGTCTTTCACAAAGTCTTGTTCTGTAAGACTGACTTCACTTAGAAATTTTTTCACTTTTCCTTCTACCATCTTAACAATAATTTCTGCAGATTTACCTGAGTCTGCAGATTGTGCTTCAAAGATTTCTTTTTCTTTTTTTACAGTCTCTTTGGGGATATCTTGTGGCGTAATGGCTAACGGGTCAGTAGCTGCTATGTGCATAGCTATGTCCTTAGCTACTTCTTCATTGCCTCCTTTTAAACACACTATGCAGGCAATCTTCTTATTTGAGTGCAGATATATACCTGTATGATCAGCCCCATCATCGCTAATAAATACCCTCCTTACTACTATATTTTCTCCCAATTTTTGTACTAGCTTTTCTCTCTTGTCGTTTAAATCTCCTGCCATTAATTGATCTAATTCTAGATATTCACCAGAGGAAAGAGTCTTAATGACTTCTTCAGAGAACTCCACAAAAGAACCATCTTTAGCTACAAAATCGGTTTCACAATTAATTTCAACCATAAAACCCATAGAGTTAACTAATTGGATCTGTAAAATGCCGTCGGCAGCAGACCTTCCAGCTTTCTTGCTTGCTTTAATACCACTAGATTTTCTTAATTCTTCAATGGCTTGCGCAATATCTCCATCAGTTTCTAACAAAGCCTGTTTGCAATCCATCATTCCCATTCCGGTTCTTTCTCTGAGCTCTTTTACAAGGGAAGCTGATATTTCAGTCATTTAAGTCTCCTTTCCTTCCTCAACTTCTTCAGATTTAGAATCGACCTTAGAATCTTCTTTCTGTTCTTCAGTTTCTACAGACTCCTCTTTTTCTTTTGATTCTTCAGCTTCTTTAGGTTCTTTAGGTTCTTTCACCTTACCTTCTTCAAGACCCTTTTCATTAGAAGATTCTTGTTTCTCTTCTTTTTTAATTATTTTTGGTCCAGATGAATCTGCAGAAGGCTTTAAGCCAGTGGCAAGCTTAGACCCTTCTAAGCAAGCATCAGAAACTGCTCTAGTAAATAAAGAAATAGATCTTATGGCGTCATCATTTCCGGGCACCAAATAGTCAATGCCCTCTGGACTACTGTTGCTGTCTACTATTCCAACAATAGGAATGCCCATTTTGCTTGCTTCAGATATAGCAATAGCTTCTCTCTTAACATCAATCACAAACAAAGCGTCGGGTAACCCACCCATGTCCCTTACTCCGCCAATGGCTTTCTCAAGCCTATCTATTTCTCTTTGTAGTTTTAAGCCTTCTTTTTTTGTTAGTTTGTCAAAAGTTCCATCTTCTTTTTGTCTTAGAAGATTTTCAAGCCTATTAATAGAAGATCTGATGGTTTTATAGTTTGTTAGCATCCCTCCTAGCCACCTTTCGTTCACATAGGGCATACCGCATCGCTCTGCCTCTTCCTTAAGAATATTCGTAGCTGATCTTTTAGTTGCAACAAAAAGAATCTTATTGTTCTTCTGTGCAACTGTTTTAATAAAAGCCAAGGCAGGCTTCAAAAGCTCAACAGTGTGCTGTAGATCAATGATGTGAATTTTATTACGAATTCCAAAAATGTAGGGTTCCATTTTAGGATTCCAGTATTTAGTTTGGTGTCCGAAGTGGACACCAGCTTGGAGCATATCTTCTATTGATATATCGGCCATTTGCTCTCCTAATCTGTGAACGATTTTAATCGTTCGGGTTATTCTTCCGTGTTTTACTACTCTTAACTAAAGATGAGCAATCCTTTAGCACCCAAGAGATAGAAACGAACACGTGCTACATTATTTTTAAAATAAATAAATTTATCCTAAAAAGGGGTGCGTTTATAACATATTTCTAGTAATTCAAGAATATATATCTGACATGGAATAGAGCCCATTTGGCTTAGATTTCAGCCATTTAGCTCCTATCAGTGCCCCTTTCGCATAAATAGAGCGATCCAAGGCCTTGTGAGTTAGCTCAATTCTTTCGAGTTCATTTGAAAGAATTATTTTGTGTTCCCCAGCCAAATCTCCAGTCCTTTCACTATCTATATTTATAGAGCTTTCACTTAATATTCTCTCTGATAAAAAACTAGCTAAATCTAACGAGGTACCTGAAGGTAAATCCTTTTTATCTTTATGGTGTTTTTCTGAAATTTGTAAATTATCAAAGTAAGAAAGTGAATCTGAAGTTAGATCAATTACTTTCTTTAGATAAGCTATGCCCACACTTGTATTAGGTGCTTTTAATAAAGGTATAAACTTAGAAGCTTCTTCAATATTGCTTAAATCTGACTCTTGATAACCTGTGGTCCCTAGAAGAAGAGCTGTATTGTGATTTTTTGCGTATTCAACAGATTGCAGACTAAATTTAGCTTCAGAGAAATCTACAAGTACATCAACTTCTGGAAGATCGCTCAATTTAGAAGAGAGAACAACTCCTATTCTCTTTTCTCCAGCTATTTCTCCTAAATCTTTCCCAATATCTGAATTTGATTCGCTAGCAACTCCACCAATAAGCTTAAAATCTTTATCTCTAGAAATAGCATTAATGAGAGCAAGTCCCATTCTTCCTGTTGAACCTGATATAGCAATCTTTAACATACTTCTTTATTTACTATCAAAAAATGACTTAACTTTATTGAACCACTCAGAGCTAATTGGAGAATTCTTCTTTTCTTTTAGAGATGTACCTAATTCCTTTAGTAAAGCCTTTTGTTTAGAGTCTAGTTTCTGAGGTGTTTCAACTATCACTCTGCACAATAGGTCTCCAACAGCCGAACTCCTTATCTTCTTCACTCCCTTACCTTTTAATCTAAATAACTTTCCAGTCTGAGTGCCTTCTGGAATCTTGATTTTAACTTTGCCATCTAAAGTAGGAATCTCTATTTCAGAGCCTAAGGCAGCATCAACAAAAGTTATCGGTGCTTCACAATACAGGTGTTGTCCATCCCTTTCAAAAACCTCATGAGATTGAACCTTAATTTGCACATACAAGTCTCCACTAGGACCTCCACTCGGTCCAGCCTCTCCTTCACCAGATAATCTAATTCTATCCCCAGAATCTACTCCTGCAGGTATTTTGACCGATAAAGTCTTAGTTTTTTCTACCCTTCCTTGGCCTCTACATTTTTTGCAGGGATTGGTTATAACTCGGCCAGACCCGCCACACTGTCTGCAGGTTTGTGAAATGGAAAAGAAGCCTTGTTGCATCCTAACTTGTCCAGCACCTTGGCAAGAGGGACAAGAGGATGGTTGAGTTCCAGGTTCAGCTCCTGAACCGCTACAACTTTCGCAACTTTGTAAAGTGGGTATTCTTATCTTTTCTGTGGTGCCCTTTACAGCATTCTCTAAATCGATTGTTAAAGAAAACTCTAGATCCGAGCCTCTATTAGAACGCCTAGATCTAGAAAAAGGATCTCCGCCTCCAAAAATATCTCCGAATATGTCTCCAAAAATATCATTAAATGCATCTGTAGGAGACCTTCCCCCGCTACTAAACTCTGAAGCATCTACGCCTTGATGCCCAAACTGATCGTAAGCGGATCTTTTTGAAGAATCTGACAGGACCTCATATGCCTCTGTAGCTTCTTTGAACTTCTCTGAAGCGGAAGCGTCATCTGGATTTCTATCCGGATGATACTTCATCGCTAATTTCCTATAGGCTTTCTTTAATTCATCACCCTGGGCACTTCGATCGACCCCTAAAATGTCGTAATAGTCCCTTTTAGACATTTATGGGCCTTTAGTTTTAAAGAAGAAGGAGAAATATTATGACTTCTCTTCTTCTTTAACTTCCTCAAAGTCAGCATCAACAGCATCCGAATCAGCAGCTCCTTCCTCAGGGGTTTCACCCTCTTGGGCTGTGTCTTTAGCTTGTTGTTCTTCGTATAGTTTTTGAGCCAGAGAAGCAGAAGCTTCGCTTAAAGCTTTTATTTTTTCATCTATCTGATCTTTATCATCAGTTTTAAGTGCTTCTTCCAACTCGCTTATTCCTTTCTCTATCGCTTCTTTTTCTTCAGGTTCTGCCTTGTCACCAGCTTCTTCTAAAGTCTTCTTACAACTATGAACTAAGTTTTCTCCCATATTTCTGGTTTGAACTAAAGCTTCAAACTTTTTATCTTCCTCAGCATGGACTTCAGCATCCTTAACCATTTGCTCTATCTCTTCATCAGACAGACCACTTGAGGCTTTAATTTCTATAGATTGTTCTTTTCCAGTTGCCTTATCTTTTGCAGAAACATTAAGTATTCCATTTGCATCAGTATCAAAAGTAACTTCTATCTGAGGCATTCCTCTTGGAGCCGCAGGTATATCAGTTAAGTTAAATTGTCCTAATGTTTTATTTTCAGCTGCTTGTTTTCTTTCACCCTGCAGAACATGAACTGTTACGGCAGTCTGGTTATCTTCAGCAGTTGAAAATATCTGAGATTTATTAGTTGGAATAGTCGTGTTCTTATCAATAAGAGGTGTCATTACTCCTCCCATGGTTTCTATACCTAGAGTTAATGGAGTAACATCCAACAAAAGGACATCAGTCACATCCCCTGCTAGTACAGCACCCTGTATTGCAGCCCCAACCGCCACAGCTTCATCAGGGTTTACGTCCTTTCTCGATTCCTTCCCAAAAAATGCCTTCACTTTCTCTTGTACCAGAGGCATTCTTGTCTGACCGCCAACTAAAATTACTTCGTCCACATCAGAGGCTTTAAGTTTGGCATCATTTAATGCAGTTTTTACAGGAGCTATAGTCCTTTCGACTAAACCTTCCACTAAAGCTTCTAATTTAGCTCTCGTTAATTTATGCACAAAGTGTTTTGGTCCAGAAGAGTCTGCAGTTATATACGGCAGATTAACTTCTGTTTGTTGATTGCTAGATAACTCTATTTTAGCTTTCTCTGCACCTTCTTTTAGTCTTTGTAGGGCTAATGGATCGTTATGAAGATCCACACCAGATTCCTTTTTGAATTCTTCAGCAAGGTATTCTATGAGGGCAAGATCAAAGTCTTCTCCACCTAAGAAGGTATCTCCATTAGTCGATAAAACTTCAAATTGATGCTCTCCATCAACCTCTGCGATTTCGATGATTGAAATGTCAAACGTTCCTCCACCTAAATCGTAAACAGCTATCTTTTGATCACCTTTACCTTTGTCTAATCCGTAAGCCAAAGCAGCTGCTGTAGGCTCATTAATTATTCTTTTTACATCTAGACCAGCAATTTTTCCTGCATCTTTTGTAGCCTGTCTTTGAGAATCATTGAAATAAGCTGGAACTGTTATCACAGCTTCCTTAACTTCATGACCAAGATAGTCTTCAGCCGTCTTTTTCATCTTTTTAAGGATTTCAGCTGACACTTGTTGCGGAGCTAAACTTTTTCCACCTGCTTCTACCCAAGCATCGCCGTTTTCAGCAGGAACAATCTTATAGGGAACCATGCTTTGATCTTTCTTAACTACATCGTCATCATGTTTTCTTCCTATAAGTCTCTTAATTGCATAAAGAGTATTATCAGGATTTGTAACCGCTTGTCTTTTTGCAGGAGCACCTACCGTAAGTTCTTCACCATAAGCTACTACTGAAGGAGTCGTTCTGGCTCCTTCGGAATTTTCAATAACTTTGGCCTGGTCTCCTTCCATTACAGCGACACAAGAGTTAGTTGTTCCTAAATCTATGCCTATTACTTTTGCCATTTTCTCGTCTCCGAATTATTTATTTAATATCTAAATGGGGGATAGATAAGATTTTTCAAGGGAAAAAGGGATTATTTCTCTTCTGGTTTCTTGGTTACTACTACCTTTGCAGGTCGTAATATTCTATTTTGAATAGTAAATCCCCTTTGAATAACTTCGATTACTGTATTTGCGTCTTGTTTATCGTCTTCAACAACTGAAATTGCTTCGTGTTTTTCAGGATCAAAAGGCTCTTTTTCTGGGTTAAGGGGCAAAATTCCGGCTGTTTGCAGAGACCCTTCAAAGCTTTTTAAGGTCAATTCAAGACCCTCTTTTATGGAACTTATCTCAGCGTCTTCTTCACAAGACTCGAGAGCTCTTTGTATATTATCTCCAACAGCTATAAATTCTCTTGCTAAAGATTCCACGCCGTAAAGCCTGGCCTTGGTTATCTCCTGACCAGCAACTCTCCTTACGTTTTGGACTTCAGCCTGAGCTCTTAAAAGTTGATCCTTAAGTTCTTCAACCTGTTCTTCTAATGATTTTTCAACCTCTTCTTCGGATTGCTCTTCCGTGACTTCCTCAAGCTCCTCTTCAACCGAATTTTCTTCCTGGTCGAGGCCGTTTTCTTTCTCTTTGTTACTCAAATCTATTCTCCTATCCAACAATATGGGGATAAAGCTTAAGGGTTCAAGGGTGTTATTTTTTAATCGGTTTTACGTATAGCACCATACTGTGGTCAACTATTTCGTAGCCTTTTTCTTTTGCAACTTTAATTTGAAAGTCTTCTATCTCTTCACAATTAAACTCAATAATGTCACCCGTTTCGACACAAACCATGTGGTCATGGTGTTGCGCTGGGGTTAATTCGTATACTGCATGGCCTTCTTCAAAATTATGTCTAATGCATATTCCTGCCTGTTCAAACTGAGTGAGAACCCTGTAAACGGTTGCTAAGCCCACCTCTTCTCCAGCATTGATTAATTTTTTATAGATATCTTCAGCACTGAGGTGAGGCGAATCAGCAGATTCTAATAACTCTAGAACCCTCAACCTAGGTAGAGTTACCTTTAGTCCCGCCTTCTTTAATTCTGCATCATCTGTCACAATACGCACCCTTCAGAGTAAATAGTTTTAGTATTATAAATTAAGTCCTATGGAACTATGACAAAAAGTATAAAAACCTTCTTATTTTTAGTTGTGACCCTAACCTTGACCAGCTGTGGCTGGCCTCAGCTTTTTCAGGTAATTATTAATCAAGGCAATCTAGTGGATGACGAGATGCTAGAAAAGCTCGAAGTTGGCATGACGGAATCACAAGTAAGGTATGTTATGGGAACTCCTTTAATCAGTGATACTTTCTATCCTGACAGGTGGGACTACTACACCTCAATAACCCAGGGAGAAACGGTTTATACGGAGACCAAGATAACCTTGTATTTCGAAGAAGGCTTATTGGTCAAATGGGAAGGAGGTCTTCATGGAGAAGATCTTGAGTCTAAGTAACCCCAAAGAAAACGGCGGCTACAAAAACCACACCGACCAATACAGGTGACAAGAATTTCAACAAGAAATACCAGATCTTCAGAACCCACCCTTCATTTATTTCTAGTTCTTCCAGCACGTTTTCACGTTTCATAATCCAGCCTACAAAGATTGCAATAAATATCCCTCCGAGCGGTAGAAGAATTTGATTGGATAAGAAATCCATCGAATCAAAGAAGTTCCGATCGCCTATCGGAGTAAAGTCAGACAAAAGATTAAAAGAAAGTGCGCTCAATATACCCAGCGTCCAAGCAATTAAACCTAATGCAGCGGCCGCTACATATCGTTTGGTCTTAAGTGATTCAACAACCCAAGCCACCCCTGGTTCCAATAATGAGATGGCTGAACTCAAAGCGGCAATGCTTAACAAAACAAAGAAGAGTTTTCCGAAGATTAAACCCAAAGGCATGTTTACGAAGGCCCAGGGTAAGGTTACAAAAACTAAACCAGGTCCGGCAGCTGCTTCCAGATTATTCGCGAAAACTATGGGGAAAATAGCTATCCCTGCCAAGATAGCCACTAAAGTGTCTAAAAAGGCCACAGAGAGCGCTGTAGAGCCAATTTTCTGGTTTGCCGGCATGTATGCCCCATAAGCCATAATAGCCCCCATACCTAAGCTTAAAGTGAAGAAGGCTTGCCCTAAAGCAGCCAGAATAACCGTGGCATCTATTTTGGAGAAATCAGGGGTAAATAAATAAGAAACCCCTTCAAAAAAAGCTCCTGTTTGCGTTGCGTACGCGCACAAAAGCAAGACGATAATAAACAGCAAAGGCATTAAGCGATTTATCCAGACTTCTAGGCCCTTTATTACACCTCTGGCAACTATGAAAACTGTAACGAAGATAAAAATACTGTGAAAAATAACTAATTTTGTTCCATCGGCTAGGAAAGCATTAAATTCCTCTCCGTAATATTCTGCTGAAGGACCTGAGAAGTCTTCAAAGATGTAGGAAATAGCCCAACCGGCAGCAACACTGTAGAAAGATAAAATAGCTAGACCAGCTACCGCACCCATGATGCCTAAAATTTTCCATTGAGGGTAAGTGTTTGCTTCTTTGGCTAAGTAAGACATGGAATTGGCAGGACTGCTTCGGCCTCTTCTGCCAATTAAAATCTCAGCAATCATAATCGGGATACCAATAAGTAAAATACAAGCCAAGTAAACCAAGACGAAAGCGCCCCCGCCATACTCGCCTGCCATATAAGGGAATTTCCATATATTACCGAGCCCTACGGCAGAGCCAGCTGCTGCAAGAATAAAGGTCCACCGACCAGTCCAAGTCCCATGTATGGATTTTCTTGCTTCTGAATTCATTTAATTAAATAACTTAGAGGTTCTGAATAAGGATTTAGCCAATAACCTAACATAACTATTAAACAAATGCAGATCATAATATTACTTTTGCGAATTAATTCTTGAAACCAATAAGGTATCTGGATATCCGAATGACGAGATAGTTTAGAAAAAGACAACGCCAACAAACCCACTAACAAAAAAGTTAAGCCATAAGCCGGATTAAGGTAATAAGTTAGAACCCCTCCTCCAATGACCAGAACTAAAAGTATCCAAGCAAGAACGAGAGAGAACCCTTTAGAAAATAGTGGTGTTGGTACTCGAGATTGGGCAATTAAATAAGTAGCGGAAAATATTAGTAGTAAACCTAAGTATATTTGGAAGAGATGCGCTATTTGAATGGCTAACAAATCAGGCGTAAACCAAACCAAGGCTGCTAAAAATATGGCTGGACTTAAGGCAATATAGACCCTGCCCGTAAAGTACCTCTCTCTTAGATCGTTCTTATTCATGGATAATAGAAAATATTCTATATCTTTGTTTATACTCTAAGCGTGAATAAGAAGAAAAAGAAGTCCGAAAATACTATTGCGGAAAACCGTAGGGCTCGCTTTAACTTTGAATTAACCAACAAATTTGAAGCAGGGGTGTCCCTGGAAGGCTGGGAGGTGCGAAGCATACGTCTGGGTAAAGCTCAGATAGCTGAAGCTTACGTTCTTTTGAAAGATAAAGAAGCTTGGCTGATTGGATGTCATGTTAACCCTCTGGCTAATAGCAATAAGGAAAATGATCCAACTCGATCCAGAAAATTACTCCTTAACAAAAAGGAATTGGCTGAAATCTTCAAATCCACTCAACAAAAAGGTCAAACCTGCGTACCAACAAAATTGTTTTGGAAAAACAATCTAGTTAAGTGTGAAATAGCATTAGCAACAGGTAAACAAGGCAGAGACAAGCGTCAAACTATTAAAGCAAGAGATTGGGATCGTCAAAAAGCTAGAGAATTAAGAGCCAGAAATAAGAAATAGAAATCAAGACCAAGGGTCATAAGTGCCAAAGCTCCATATATGCCCTTCTAAGTCCGTACAGACGTATCCTCTCCCACCGTAATCTTCATCTTTAATGTCAAAGATAATTTCAGCACCACACGATATAGCCTTTTGGTAATGGGCATCGGCATCATCTACAACCATATAAACACTTGCCGTATTCTGCCCTTCCAGTTCTAAAGGAGAAGAATTCAACCTACCAAATTCATCTCCCTCATGGGCAGATCCCAGCATAATCATTCGATCTTGATAAATGAGCTGAGCATGTAGTATGCCGCCAGTATCGCTTGGCACTATAAGGTGTTCTTCGAAACCAAAAGCTTCACACAACCAATCAACAGCCTTCTTGCAATC
>LUQU01000061.1 GCA_001628005.1 SAR86 cluster bacterium REDSEA-S09_B4 | reverse complement strand
AAAAAAATTAAAGTTAGTACATAAGGCATTTTATTTGGTGGGCCCGGGAGGACTCGAACCTCCGACCAATGGATTATGAGTCCACTGCTCTAACCAACTGAGCTACAGGCCCTATAAGACAATTTAACTATGTGTAGATGGTAACTGCAACGAGTTAATCGTCAAGAAAACCTCTTAAGTGAGAAGAACGAGTTGGATGCCTTAACTTTCTCAATGCTTTGGCTTCAATCTGACGAATCCGTTCACGTGTTACATCAAACTGTTTGCCCACTTCTTCTAGCGTGTGGTCAGTGTTCATGCCTATACCAAATCTCATTCTTAGAACTTTTGCTTCTCGAGCAGTCAAGCTGCCTAAAATATCATCGGTGGCTTCAGTTAAGTTATCTTCCGTTGCTGCTTCATCAGGGGAAGCAATTGCTGTGTCTTCAATGAAATCTCCTAAGGTCGTGTCTTCTTCATCTCCTATAGGGGTTTCAGTAGAGATAGGTTCCTTGGCAATCTTAAGAACTCTACGTATCTTGTCTTCCGGGAGCTCCATCCGTTCACCGAGCTCTTCAGGAGTGGGCTCTCTGCCCATTTCTTGAACCATCTGACGAGAAACTCTATTGAGTTTGTTGATGGTCTCAATCATATGTACTGGGATACGGATGGTCCTAGCCTGATCCGCAATCGATCGTGTAATTGCCTGTCTGATCCACCAAGTAGCGTAAGTGGAGAACTTGTAGCCTCTTCTGTACTCAAATTTATCCACTGCTTTCATTAACCCAATATTGCCTTCCTGTATTAAATCCAAAAATTGTAGGCCACGGTTGGTGTATTTCTTAGCTATCGAAATAACTAATCTTAAATTGGCTTCAACCATATCTTTCTTTGCCCTTCTTATTTTGGCTTCACCAATAGACATTCTTCGATTGATGTCTTTAATGCGTGGAATATCTAAACCAATTATTTTTTCTAACTTGGCTAATTTATTGTGTTGTCTTGTAACCTCATCAATATTTTCTTTAATCACCTTAGCCCAAGGTTTTCTCATTTTAGATATTTTTAGACCCCAGTCGGGATTAGCTTCGTTTCCAGGGTAGCTTTGTATAAATTCCTTTCTGGGCATCTTTGCTACTTTCACAGAGATTCTGTAAACCTCTTTCTCACTATCTCTTATAATTCTTAAAGCATCCCTTGCCGGTCTGGCTATGACTTCAAATTGAGTTGGAGCCAGTTTAATGAACTTAAATATCTCAGCCAGCTTTCCTTGTTCTTCAAGAGCCTTTTTAGTTGTCCTTGACTTTGAACAAGCCTTCTCTACTTTATTAAACTGCCTTTTAAGTGAATTAAAACGTTTTTTTACTTCTACTGGGTCTGGACCGGTAGGCGCTTCGTCATCATCTTCGCCTTTCTCTTTCCTTTGTGCTGCTTGGACAATCGCAGGTGGCGGTATTTCATCGTCTATGTCCATAAAACCAACCATTACCTCAGTCAGCCTTTTTTCTTCTTTTAATACTTCCTGGTAGTCATCCAAAATCTTATCTACGATACCTGGATAGAAGCAACAGGCTGCCAATAATTCTCGGTAGCCTTCTTCTATGCGTTTGGCTATGGCGATCTCTCCTTCTCTCGTAAGTAGATCCACAGTACCCATCTCTCTCATGTAGAGCCTGACTGGATCAGTTGTCCTTCCTATTTCTGATTCAACAGTGGTTAGAGTGGTTCTAGTATCTGGTACTGTTTCAGGAGCCGCCCCTTCATCTGTTTCACCTTGTGTTTTTTCTTGAACTTCTACTCCTATATCAATCAACATCTGTATGGTTTCTTCAACCTGATCAGGGTCAGAGATGTCTTCCGGTAACATCGCGTTTATTTCCTCATAGGTAATAAAGCCTTGTTCCTTACCTTTATCGACGAGTTCTCTTAAACCAGAGTTCTCGAGATCTTCCTCGCTAAATATTGCGACTTCTTGCTCTTCGGAGGGTTCTTCGATTTCTATCTCGACTTCTTTTTTAGATTTTTTTGCCATACTCAATTAAAAAGGGTGGGGAATTATAGTGTTTTTACAGCTCAAATCCCAATATTGATACTAATTTTTATTTTTCAATTGCTTAGACTAGTTTTGACTTAACTGCCTCAATAATACTTTGTCTTCTTCATCTAACTTATCTAAGTTAGATAATAGATGCTGTTGTAGTTCAAAAGTTTCATCTTCTGATAACTTTTCTTTACTTTGTTGTTCCTTTAATTCCTGGATTCTTACTATTGGATTGGACTTCTTCATAGCCTCTAAGCAGTCATGAAAATAAGCCACTGAGTTCTTTTCTTCTAGGAGAGGAGTTCCTGATAACAAACTCCCAATAAAAGAAGCTGAATCGGTGTCTAGAGAACTTAATAGATCAGCAACCTGACCATTCGGAGAATTCTTAAAATACTCAATAACCTGTATTAACAAATTTGCTTCAGGTCTTGAAAGATCTTTTATCCACTCCGTAGAATCTACTTCAGAAATGAGTTCTGGATAAGTTACTACTGAAGCCAAGGCTTTTGCTATGATCCCACTCGGCTCAAAAGGTTTCTCTTCTTTATCTTTTTGGGTAGGCGAAATAAATTTAGTTTCCTTCTTTTTTCTTATAGCTACTGACTGGGAATTCTCCTCAATATCCTTTTTACTTAAGCCAGTTACATTCGAAACCTCAGCCTCTAATAATTTTTTTATGGCGCTTTCTGGCATGGATCTTAGTAGTTCGGTTGCTTTAGAAGCCAACGAAGCTCTTTTTTCTAAAGAACCTGTACCAATAGCTAAGGTTAGTCTTTCTATAAAATATTCTGACAATAGTAAGGATTTTTCAAGCCTGCTTTCAAAGTCTTCCTTACTTTCTTTTTCTAATAAGCTTGCTGGATCTTCGCCTTCAGGTAGAAAAAGGAATTTTATCTCTGCTCCATCATTAACTACTGGCAGGACATTTTTAAGAGCACCCCAGGCTGCACCGCGACCTGCATCATCTCCATCAAAACAAAAAATAACTTCATTAACTAACTGAAGCAGAACTTGTGTATGAAATCGATTGGTGGCAATACCTAACGTGGCAACAGAATTGTTTATACCTTTTTCAGACATTGCGATAACATCCATGTAGCCCTCAACTACATAAATTCTTCTTAAGTTCCTTCTGTCCTCTAAGGTTTCATGGAGACCATAAAGTTCTTTGCCCTTTTGAAAAACTGGAGTATCCCCAGTATTTAAATACTTAGGTTGGTCTTCTGGGTTCATTACTCTTCCTCCAAAGCCTACCACCCTTCCTTTTCTATCTTTTATAGGAAACATCAATCGATCTCTAAATAAATCATAGGGCTCTTTATCTTTGTTCTTTTTAGACAGACCTGCTTTTATTTGAAGCTCTTCTGAAAAACCTTTACTAGATAAATGAGAAGACAAAGCATTCCAAGATTTAGGAGCGAATCCAACATTAAATCTTCTGCAAGTACTACCTGAAATATGCCTGTCGTCCTTAATATAGCTCTGAACCTTTTTAGCTATTGATGAATCTGCAAGAGAATCTTCAAAAAAACTGGAGGCACTAGCTAAAACTTTGAATAAAGGTTCTCTATCTTCTTGTTTCCTTGAAGATTTTTCGTAAGGAACTTCTAGGGCCGCTCGAGAAGCTAAAGCTTCTACTGATTCTACAAACCCTAAACCTTCAAACGATTCTAGAAAACCAATAACATTACCTGTGGCCCTGCATTTAAAACAATAATAAAACTGCTTTTGTGAACTAACACTAAAAGATGGGTTACTGCCATCATCACAAAACGGACAAAGACCCCAGTGATCCTTTCCTTTCTTTTTTAAAGGGACATAACTATCCACTAAAGCAACTATGTCTGTTATGTCTACAATTTCTCTAATGAAAGCTGGTGGTATGGATCCAGGCATTTATCTATTCTCTGAAAACCAGTTTTCTAAAATGATCTGAGCAGCAATTTGATGAGTGTCTCTGCCTGAAAATACAGAGTTATCTTCTTCAGTTTTTAATCTATCTTTAGCTTCTCTAGTGGTAAGTCTTTCATCCATTAATTCAACAGGAATGTTATACCTTTTATTTATTAAATCAGAAAATTTATCGCTCTTTTTTTTTATTTCACTTTCAGACCCATCCATATTTAAGGGGTTGCCTACTACCAGGAGTTTGGGGTTCCATTCTTTCACGAGAGGATCTAATTTACTCCAATCCGGTTCTCCATTTTTTGCTTCAAGGGAAAAGAAGGTCTCGGCAGTATTTGTAATTTCTTGACCTATAGCAACGCCAATGTGTTTCAAACCAAAATCAAAAGCCAATATTACTTTGGAATCCAAAATCATTAAGTTAGCTTTGTTTCTAAACAATCCAAAAAGTCATAAGCAACATCAATGTCACAGAGGCTTTTATATTCTCTAAAGCACGTAGGACTTGTTACATTAACCTCAGTTAAATAATCCCCTATTACGTCTAACCCCACCAAGCAGAGACCAAGTTCTTTAAGACGCGGCCCCACTTGATCACAAATCCATTTATCTTGAGTAGTTAACGATCTTGCTACAGCAGAGGCACCAGCAGCTAGATTCCCTCTCAACTCTCCTTCAGCTGGAACTCTGGCTATGGCGCCCTCCATGGGCACACCGTCTATAAGTAATATTCTTTTATCTCCTTCAACAATTTCTGGAATGTATTTTTGGATCATAACTTTTGTATCACCATTTTTAGTAATGTTTTCTAGTATTACCGCTATGTTGGGATCTAAACTTCTAACTCTAAAAATAGAAGATCCTCCCATTCCATCGAGTGGTTTAACTACAGTATCAAGATGTTCTTTAATGAATTCTTTTAATAAACTTTGGTTACTTGTTACTAAAAACGGCGTACAACACTGCGGAAATTCAGTAGCAAAAACTTTTTCATTACAATCCCTTAGACTCTGAGGTTTATTGACTACTATAACTCCTTCTCTTTCAGCAGCCTCCAACACATAAGTGTTATAAATATAATTTGCATCAAATGGGGGATCTTGCCTCATAACTATGATGTCTAGATCTGATAAACGCATTTCACGAGTATTTGAAAGTTCAAACCAGTTTACAGAATCATCTCTTACTTTTATTTCTTGGGTTAAAGCGTAAGCACCATCCTCTCTTAAGAATAGAGAGTTTGGTTCCATATAGATTAGATCATGTTTTCTAGATTGAGCTTCTATAAGAATAGATAAAGTGCTGTCCTTTTTAAAATTTATGGAGCCTATAGGATCCATCACTACACCAAATTTCATATAACACCTGTAAACATACTAATCTTACTTCAACCCGAACTAAAACTCTTCACACATTGTTCTTATAGCACTGATTGCCGATATGACAGCTGTATCTGCTCTTAAAATTCTTTCTCCCAATTGGACAGGTAAGAAATCTTTTTCTTGAAGTAAGGCCACTTCATTGTCAGTAAAATCACCTTCAGGTCCAACAGCTATTGCCACCGATTCATTAAATTTCAAAGATGACAGTTTTGTTTTTGAGTTGGGATAAAGAACAATTTTATTTTTAGTGTTGACTGTCTCAATCCATTCTTTCAATGTCTGTATTTTGTTAATCTCAGGTAACCAGTTCTCACCACATTGTTGGCAGGCATGTTTAGCTATTGAATGCCATCGTTCTTTTCTTGACTGAATTTTATCGAGATTCAGTTTTACTACCGTTCTCTCGGTGTAAAGGGGAGAAATAGAACTGACTCCCAATTCTGTAGCTTTTTGAATTGAATGACTAAAAGGTTCTGATTTAATCAACGACTGTCCTAAATCAATCCTGATCCCTTTTCTCTTTGAAGAAGATTCAACTTTAATCAACTTAACTTTGACCAGTTTTTTTTCTAGGGAGATTATTTCAGCTATAAATGATGTACCCCTCCCATCAAAAAGTTCAACCAAAGAACCCTCCTTCTTCCTCAAAACTTGAATCAAGTGATTGGAGGGTTCTTGGTCTAATGTTAGGGTCTTATTTATCTTTAACTTCTGACCAGAATATATTCTTGTATAGTTCATCATTACAGTAAAAACTTGCAGCGGCTATTATTACATTGATCTTATAAAGGAAGTTATGTATGACAAACAATAAACCAGTAACTATTTATTTAATTCGTCATGGAGAAGCCAACGCGGCTTGGGATGAAGACCCTGATCCGGGACTCAGTGAAAAAGGAAAACTACAATCTGAAGAACTAAAAACAGAACTAGCTCAACAACTTCCTTCAAGCTTCGAAGCTATATCAAGCCCGCTCTTAAGAGCACAAGAAACTGCTAAGCCCTTAAAAGAAACATTAGGGTTTGATCTGAATATTAATGATACTTTTGCAGAAATTCCTTCTCCAGGCATACCTTTATCCGAAAGAAGAGACTGGTTAAGGGGGATCTTTAATGCAAAAGTTAAAGAACTAGAAGAACCTCAGTTGTTATGGAGGAATTCCATTATTGAATCGTTGAAAGTACTTCAAAAGGATACGATTATCTTTAGTCACTTCATGGTTATAAATTGTGTGGTTGGTTGGATTAAAAATTCTGAAAAATTTGTTTCTTTTCATCCTGATAATTGTTCTGTTACAAAAATTAGAAGAGAAAAAGATGAATTTGAAATTCTAAACATGGGAAGAGATTTCACTACCACTGTTCAATAAAAAAATAAAGCTTTCTTTGAGAATTATTTTTCTTGAAAGTCGTGTACAGGTGAGTATGATTTATCTCCCATTTAAATAAAACTGTACTGACCAAAATTTAGACTCGCATGGCTCCCAAAAAAAAGAAAAAATTTAACGGCGAAGGAAAAAGACTAAGCGTTCAAGTTGCCAAGAGCATGCAAAAATACTTTAGAGAGTTGGACGGTGAGAAAGCAACCAACATTTATCACATGGTTCTTAAAGAGGTAGAACAACCATTGTTAGAAACTGTTATGAAAGAGTGCAATGGTAATCAAACTTTAGCTAGTCAAGTTCTCGGTTTAAACAGAGGGACGCTGCGTACTAAATTAAAAGACTACGATTTAATTTAGGCATATCAGTCTAAATGGCAGAAACTACTGCACCCATACAAAGAGCCCTAATTAGTGTTTCCAACAAATCCGGATTGATAGAATTCTGTCGATCTCTCTCTGAAGAGTTCAATGTTGAAATTATTTCAACTGGCGGAACTTTAAAAGCCTTAGAAAAGGCTAGTATTAGTGCTGTAGAAATCAGCCAATTTACAAACTTTCCTGAAATGATGGATGGTCGAGTAAAAACCCTTCATCCTAAAGTGCATGGCGGAATCTTAGCTCGTAGAGAGCAGGATCAAGAAGTCATGAAAGAAAATAATATTTTGGCTATAGATCTAGTGGTAGTAAATCTCTACCCATTTAGGGAAACCATTTCCAAAGCAGATGTTTCGCTAGAAGAAGCAATTGAAAATATAGATATAGGTGGACCCAGCATGGTTCGATCAGCAGCAAAAAATAATAAATATGTAGGAGTAGTCGTCGAACCCGATGACTACCCACTTATCCTTAAAGAGATGGAAAGTAATGGAGGTTGCCTTTCTCAAGAGATGCGAAGCTCTTTGGCCACTAAAGCATTCAATCATACTGCCAATTACGACACAGTCATTTCAACTTATTTAACTTCACTAACTGAACAGGACTTTCCCAATCGTATGTTTGCTAAATTTCAAAAGAAAGAAGTTATGCGATACGGGGAAAACCCACATCAGAAGGCAGCCTTTTATGTTGATGAGACCAAGCAAGGTAATGGTCTAGGTAACGCCATCCAGCTTCAAGGTAAGCAACTTTCATATAACAATATTGCAGATACTGATGCTGCTCTTGAATGTGTTAAGAGTTTTGAAGAACCAGCTTGTGTAATTATTAAACATGCCAATCCGTGTGGTGTGGCCACTGATGTTGATATTACCGAAGCTTATCAAAAAGCTTTCGCTGCTGATTCAACATCAGCTTTTGGAGGGATCATTGCATTAAATCGAAAGTTAGAAGAAAAAACTGCCCAGCAAATAATTGATAACCAATTTGTTGAAGTGATTGTTGCTCCGGGAGTTTCCTCTTCTGCTCAAAAAATTCTAAACACTAAAGAAAATATAAGAGTCCTAGAAATGGAAAGTATGGTTAAGCTTTCGTCTGGTTTTAAGTTTCTAAGTGTGACTGATGGGCTTCTGATTCAAGAAATAGATAATGGTTCTATCTCAGCTAAAGATTTAAAAATAGTATCATCTCGAGAACCGACTGAGGAGGAAGTTCAAGATTGTTTGTTTGCTTGGAAGGTCTGTAAGTTTGTAAAATCTAATGCTATTGTTTATGCAAAAAATAATCAAACCGTGGGTATAGGAGCAGGACAAATGAGCCGCATAGATAGCGCTCAAATAGCAGCTTCGAAAGCAGAAGAAAGTGGATTTAAAACTAAAGGGTGTGCAATGGCTTCCGATGCCTTTTTCCCATTCAGAGATGGAATTGATGTGGCAGCATCCATGGGTATAAGTTCAATTATTCAACCAGGAGGATCTATCAGAGATGATGAAATCATTGAAGCAGCCAATGAAGCTAATATGGCAATGATTTTTACTGGGATGAGGCATTTTCGTCACTAACCATGAAGGTCTTAATTGTCGGCAGTGGAGGAAGAGAACACGCACTGGCATGGAAGGCAAAGCTCAGTCAATTAGTTGATGGCGTTTACGTAGCGCCCGGTAACGGAGGTACAGCAAATGAAGCTGGTGTTACCAATGTGGAAATTGCAGCTGACGATATAGATGGACTTACAAATTTTGCTCAAGTTAATAAAATAGATCTAACTATCGTAGGTCCTGAGGTTCCACTTGTAGAAGGCATAACCGATAAATTTGAATCGCTAAATCTAAATTGCTTTGGTCCTTCTAAGAAGGCTGCTCAGTTAGAAGGGTCAAAAGAATTTATGAAAGATTTCCTTACAAGACATGAGATACCAACGGCAATCTACGAATCCTTTACTGATCTAGAAACAGCTTTAGAATATTTAAAAAATTCATCAATCCCCATTGTTATCAAAGCCGATGGGCTAGCAGCAGGAAAAGGCGTAACGGTGGCACAAAGTTATAGCGAGGCAGAAAAGGCCATTAGGGCTTGTCTCGAAAATAATACCTTTGGTGATGCGGGCAATAAAGTAGTAGTTGAAGAATTTCTCGAAGGCGAGGAAGCAAGCTTTATAGTTTTGACAGACGGGAAGACTGTTCTTCCTTTAGCTTCTTCTCAGGATCATAAGACCAGAGACAATGAAGATAAGGGCCCAAACACGGGGGGTATGGGAGCTTACTCACCAGCTCCTGTTGTAACAAATGAAATGCATGCAAAGATCATGCGTGAAGTCATAACACCAACCATTGAGGGTCTGACTAAGGAAGGAATAAATTATTGTGGTTTTCTTTATGCAGGAGTAATGATTGATAACCAGCAGAACATAAAGGTGTTGGAATTTAACTGCCGGTTCGGAGATCCAGAAACACAACCAATTTTAATGAGATTGGAATCTGATCTTGTTGAGTTATGTTATCAAGCTAGCAAAAGGGAATTACAACAAATACAACTACAATGGAATCCAAAAGTTTCTCTGGGTGTAGTTATGGCTGCCGGTGGCTATCCTTATGATTACGAAAAAGGATATACCATTGAAGGCCTGCCTCATGAGACTGAAAACCTTAAGGTATTCCATGCTGGTACAAAGGCCAAGAATGATCTTATCAAGACTAATGGCGGGAGAGTACTCTGTATAACCGCGTTAGGAAAAAACACTACAGAAGCACAACTTAATGCTTATAATTGCGTCGAACAAATTAAGTGGAAGGACTGTTTTTACAGAACAGATATAGGTTACCGGGCTATAGAGAGAGAATCATGAAGAATTTTTTAGATGACTTGATTGTTGAACTAGATAAAGGAATACAATCGTCTTTTTCAAATGTACACAAACATCAAAGGAATTACCCAGCTGAATCCACTCAAGAAGTTGAACTCAATGAATTTGAAAAAAACCACTCTGCTGGCCTAATGAGAGTTAATCATTCAGGAGAGGTTTGTGCTCAAGCCCTCTACGTTGGCCAAAGCTTGACAGCTGAATTTAAAGAAACTCGGGATCAAATGAAGCAGGCAGCTGAGGAAGAGATGGACCACTTAGCCTGGTGTAATCGACGCCTTGATGAATTAGGAGATAGTCCTAGTGTTCTCAATCCTCTTTGGTACTTTATGTCATTCTCAATAGGTGCGCTAACTGGCCTTGCTGGAGATAAATGGAGTTTAGGTTTTGTGGAAGAGACAGAAAAAC
>LUQU01000060.1 GCA_001628005.1 SAR86 cluster bacterium REDSEA-S09_B4 | reverse complement strand
ACTTTGAGTATTCCTTTGGCAACTCCCTTTTTATAGGCCTTAACCATGTCATCAAAGGATATCTGATCTAGAAGACCGTCTTGTCTAGCTTGCCATAGAGATTCAAAAGCCAAGTAAGGGTGAATGGCATCAGCTCCATACCCTATTAGTAAGCAATGATGATGAACTTCACGAGCTTCTCCTGTTTCGATAACAATGCCAATCCGAGTTCTCATCTCTTTTTTAATTAAGTGATGGTGAACGGTAGAACAAGCTAATAATGAGCTTAAAGCAATATTCTTAGGTCCTAACTTTTTATCGGACAGGACAATAAAAGAGAAACCTTGTTCAATTGCCTCTTCAGACTCTTTACAAATTCTATCTAGAGCAGAAAGCATGTCTTTTTTATCTATATTTCCTTTAGGATAAGTGATATCTATAGTCCTAGTTTGCCAACCATGTGAGTTCAAGTTTTGGATACTTCGTAACTCAGTGTCCGAAATAATTGGATTTTTTACTCTCAATCTATGTGCGTTTTCAGGCAGACGAGATAAAAGGTTCCCCTCAGGACCAATTAGACATTCCAACGACATGATTACCTCTTCCCGAATGGAATCTATCGCCGGATTAGTTACTTGAGCGAATAGTTGTTTAAAGTAGTCAAAAATTAGTCTCGGCTTGTCTGAAAGGCATGCTAATGCCGCATCATTCCCCATTGACCCTAGTGGATCTCTTAATTCGCGCACTATAGGTAAGAGCATAAATTGCATTGTCTCCACGGTATAACCAAAAGCTTTCATTCTTGAGATCAGATCTTCAGTTAACTTTGGCTTAGCTAAAGTACTTTTACCGCTACCAGCCTCTCCTGTAATTGAAATGCTTTGATTCTTTTTAATTGACAAGTTTACTTTTTTCACACTATCAGATTTTGCATCAGGAAATTTATAAGAAACATTTTCCCTGGCTGCAGCCTTCCTTTCATCAGCACGTTTTTTGGATCTACTGGTAGAACTCCAACTTCTGAAGCCATGATTACCTTGTCATCTTTAGTTACGTAATACCTACTAGGCCTTAGTCCATTTCTATCTAGCACAGCCCCTATGTATTTGCCATCAGTGAAGACAATAGAAGCAGGACCGTCCCAAGGTTCCATTAACGAAGAAGAGTATTCATAAAAGGCCCTTTTATCCGGATTCATAATTTCATTGGATTGCCAAGCTTCAGGAATCATCATCATTATTGATTCTTGAAGGGTTCTTCCGGTTAACATCAGAAATTCCAAGATGTTGTCAAAATTACCTGAATCTGAGCTATCTGGTTCAGCAATAGGGAATAAGTCTTTAAGTTTTTCTTCAAAAAGGTCACTTTGAGCTACGCCTTGCCTTGCGCTAATCAAATTGACATTACCTTTTAAGGTATTGATCTCACCGTTATGGCACATATATCTATTTGGTTGAGCTCTATCCCAAGAAGGAAAGGTGTTGGTACTGAATCTGGAGTGGACCATAGCCAAATGGGTCTCAAAACTTTTTTGCTCCAGATCAGGAAAGAAAGGAAAAAGTTGTGAGGGAGTTAGCATTCCTTTATAAACAATGATTTTCGAAGAAAGACTACAAGCAAACAACAAACTAGCCTGAGTAAGCTTTTTATTAGTTCTTAGTTGATGACTGAATTGCTTTCTAATTAGATAAAGTTTCCTTTCAAACTCCTCTTGATCAATTCCATCAGAAGACTGAATAAATAGTTGCTCTATAACTGGTTGAGAAAGTTTTGCAGCAGGCCCCACATTTGCTTTTTTAGAATCCGTAGGGACCTTTCTCCAGCCTAAGAATATCTGCTTTTCTGAACCAACTATTTCTTCTATTTCTCTTTTACAAAATTCCCTTTCTTTTTCATCTTGAGGAAGAAACATATTACCAACGGAATAAGACCCTTTTTTAGGTAGCTTAACCCCCATTTCTTTTGATATTTTCTTAAAGAAATTATGTGGAAGGGCAACCAGAATTCCAGCACCATCTCCTGTATTTTCTTCGAATCCACAACCACCCCTATGATCCATTCTGGAATTAACCAAATAAGCATCTTCCATAATCTGTCTAGAAGGGATTCCTTTGATATTTGCAACCATTCCCACTCCACAAGAATCTTTCTCGTAAGAAGGGTCATAAAGCCCAATTTTTTGAGGGAATTGTAGTAATTTCTTGTGTTCCATCTTCGAATCAATATTTTTAAAAGGGCGATAGATTCTACAGCAAAAAAATGCCTAAAATTTATCAATTTGGGTTAAAAGGCGAGGTAGCAAGGTTATTCTACCCCGTAGATAGTTTTTAAGGAAATTAGGAGGTAAGAAGGCTTGTTTTAATAGCTTTTAAGACCTTTTCTTTGCTCAAGCCATTGATCTTTTTAGCTTTTCCTATTTTTTCTAAAACTATGAAATTAAGGTCTTTTCCTTGTTTTTTCTTATCCGATTGCATAGCCGAATAGAGGTCTTCAGGATTTATTTCTCTTAATGCAGTGGTTCTTATCCCAGCTTTACTGAAAACGGAGTAAATTCTTTCTAAACATTCAGATGACAGATCTTCCGTCATTTGTGAAAGCTTAGAAGCTGAAAGTATACCAAGAGCAACTGCTTCACCATGGTTGTATTCTCTGTATTGACCAATCAATTCTATTCCGTGACCAAAAGTATGACCAAAATTTAATATGGCCCTGATTCCTGATTCCTTTTCGTCTTGTGAAACTATATTGGATTTTATTTCTACTGATCTTTTTATGGCTTCGCACATTATCGGCTCTTCAAGTTTACTGATTTGATTTATATTCTCTTCCAGCCAATTGAAATAATCTTCATCCTCGATAATTCCATGTTTAATCATTTCTACCATTCCTGATTTTATTTCTCTTTCTGGAAGTGTGGAAAGAAAGTTTGAGTCAATGAGTACTTTAATGGGTTGATGAAATGATCCAATCATGTTCTTTCCTTTAGGGTGATTTATAGCTGTTTTACCGCCGACTGAAGCATCAACTTGTGCTAACAAGGTAGTCGGTATTAATACAAAATCTACACCTCTTTGATAGGTAGCAGCTGCAAAACCACAAAGATCACAAATAATTCCTCCACCTAGTCCAACTAAAATACATTGCCTACTAAAGCCTTTGTCTAGCAAAAGATTGTGAATGGTCTCTATAGAAG
>LUQU01000006.1:14643-34789 GCA_001628005.1 SAR86 cluster bacterium REDSEA-S09_B4 | reverse complement strand
GATCAATGTATCAATGACTGTTGGTACGCTCCCTGTTGTGGGTGTACCTCTACCACTTATTAGCCAAGGAGGCACCTCAATCCTTATTCATTTAGTTGCATTTGGGTTTGTTTTATCATTGAAAAGAAGACAAACTTGGTAAGAAAATATGAAGCATTTATCAATATTCCTGTTAATTGTAAGCACAATTCTTGCTTTTGAGATAAAGGCAGATGAGTCTATTCCTTATCTAAATAGATCTGATGTAATTGATTTTATTGAGATGATGCACAACAAGCATGGTTTAGATAAAGAAGAACTGAAAAAATTATTTTCTAGTGTAAATTTTCAAGAACGAGTTGTTCGAATAATGAATAGGCAACCAGAAGGCACAATGACTTGGTCAAGTTATAAGAACATGATGGTTACAGATGAGAGAGTAGATTCAGGAAAGCAGTTTATCGGTGTATATAAAGAGGATTTAAAACGTGCTGAAGATATCTATGGTGTTCCAGCATCAATAATAGCTTCTATTATTGGTATAGAAACAAGGTACGGAAAGATTATGGGGAATATTAGAGTTTTAGACTCGCTCAGTACTTTGTCTTTTGATTACCCTAGGAGAGCTAAATTTTTTAAAGTTCAACTAGAAGAGTTCCTTTTACTTGCTGAAGAAGAAAACTGGGATCCTTCTAGCATTAAAGGTTCTATAGCAGGAGCCATGGGACTTGGACAATTTATGCCTGACAGCTATAGAAACTATGCTGTTGACTTTGATTTTGATGGCAAAAGAGATATTTTAAATAATCCGGTTGATGCTATAGGAAGTGTAGCTAACTTTTTAAATAAAAAAGGTAAATGGGAACCAAATACAAAAATTGTATTAAAAGCAACACACAGTGGAGAAAGGCCAAAACTTAAATCGTCCTTTAACCCTTACATGAAGGTTTCAGATTTGAAGACTTTTGGTATTACTCCAGTAGAAAAATTACAAAATCAATTACGTGTTATTCCTATAGAGTTGGAGATAGAGAAGGGCTATGAATATTGGATAGGTTTAAAAAATTATCAAGCTATATCAAGATATAATAGAAGCAAGCTATACATTATGGCAGTTTATGAGTTTAGTGAATCTTTAGCTGAATTCTTTTAATAGAGAAATGTTAAAAAAAGTATTTTATTTCGTACTCAGTCTTTTTTTTCCGATACTTATTTTTGGAAATGAAAGTTTTATACCTGATCCTCCCTCACTTAGTTCAGCAAACTATATCTTGATAGATTCAAATACAAATCGAGTATTAGCTAAGTTGAATGAAGATGAAAAGATTGAACCGGCAAGTATTACTAAAATCATGACAGGGTATATTGTTTCTGATCAAATCCAAGATGGATACCTTAGTCTAGAAGATCAGGTTCTGATAAGTGAGAATTGTTGGAGAAAGAAAGGCTCTAGAATGTTTATTGAAGAAAGTTCGAGAGTGTCTCTTCTAGATTTGATAAAAGGGATGGTAATACAGTCTGGCAATGATGCTACTTGTGCTATAGCTGAACATGTCGCTGGATCAGAGGATAACTTTGTAGATCTTATGATGCGATATGCTAATAGAATGGAATTAACAAATACCAGTTTTGTTAATCCTTCGGGATGGCCTGATCCTGAACATTATTCTTCAGCTCAAGATATAGCAAAACTATCAATGCTTTTGATAAAAGATTTTCCTGAACATTACTCGCTTTATAAAGAAAAATGGTTTACTTACAATAATATTCGTCAAAGAAACCGTAATGCTCTACTTTGGCAAGACGATTCAATAGACGGATTAAAAACTGGGCATACCGAATCAGCAGGATTTTGCTTAGTTTCTTCTGGTGTAAGAGAACAAACAAGATTAATTGCAGTAACCCTAAAAAGTAATTCAGAAAAAAGCAGACTTACTGACAACAGAAGGTTGCTTGATTATGGTTTCAGATACTTTAGGACCAAAAAACTGGTAAACAAAGGCCAGAACATTAAAGAAGAACAAGTGTGGGGTGGTGAGGTTGAGAAAGTAGGCATAGCACCCATAAAGGATTTTTATCTAACCCTTCCTTTAAGAGATTTCAAAAAGATAGAGTCCTTTATATCTTTAAATGATTATCTTCAAGCTCCAATTTCGGAAAATGAAGTAGTTGGAAAAATGATTTTCAAGCTAGGGGAAGAGGAGGTAGGATTTGTAGATTTGGTTACTATTAATGAAATAAACAGCCTGGGTTTATTCGGAAGAGCTTGGTCTAATATCAAGTTATTAGTCTATAGGTTCCTAATGGAAGAAGAATAACTTTCATTATGACTTGGACCTATTTAAATAAAGAATTTTTAAGAAGAGAAGAAGTAAAAATTTCTCCATTTGATCGAGGTTTCTTGTTTGGAGATGGGGTTTATGAAGTTATTCCAGTATACGAAGAGAAAGCTTTTCTTCTCGAAGACCACCTTGCTAGGTTAGGTCGTTCCTTGAATTCGACTGGCATTAAAAATCCCCAAAAATGGAATGATATTCCGGGAATAATTCATGAGTTAGTTAAAATAAATACGTTTAGCAATCAGTCGGTTTATATTCAGGTAACTAGGGGTGAAGATTCAATTAGAAACCATATTCCAGATCCCAAAGTTCAGCCCACGTTGTTTATTACTTCCTCGGAGCTTAAAGTTAATCCTTACAGATTGGACCCACAAAAAAAAGGGCTAGAGGTTAAAACTCTAGAAGATCCAAGATGGAATAGGTGTGATATCAAGGCAGTTACTTTGCTTGCAAACATCATGGCTATGAAAGAAGCTAATCTAGAAGGTAATGACGGAGTCATATTTTGTGCCAATGGAGAAATAACCGAAGGTGCTGCAAGTAATGTCTTTGCTGTTTTTGACAATCAAGTAATTACCACCCCAGAATCAAATCAAATACTTTCTGGCATTACCAGAAAACATGTTATTTCTTTGCTTAATAACAAAGGGATTAAAGTAGTGGAAACGGTCTTAAAATTAGGAGATATATATAAAGCCGAAGAGGTATGGGTAACTAGTTCCACACAAGAAATACAACCAGTAACAAAGATTGATGGAAGAGAGCTAGATATAAAAAAGTCTTATAAAGATTGTTTATGGTATGAGCTTTTAACCTCTTACTTTAGCCTGGCTTAAAAAGAAAGCGTAAGTTCTCTTATACCAAGCCAAGGGTTCTGTTTATTGAATCCTTTTATACAGGAATCTATGTAGGCTATCCTTTTGTAAGCTTTTAGAATTTTATATCTATCAACCTCTTTGGAAGTTTTTGCAAGAGAATCTAAATAGTTACTTGGCCCCCAAATTCCTTTGGTAGAACCTGATTTTGATACTTTGAATAAGTTATTTAGCTCTCTTGTCAAAGCCCAAATGATAAGCGTTTCAGGTGTTCCCTCTACCTTAAGTGACTCTAAGACTTGAACTGCTTTTGATGTATTTCTAGAAACAAAAGCATTGGAGAAATCAAAAATTGAATATTTGGATGAGCCTGTGATGCTTTTTTTCATTTTATCTAGATCTATTTTTTCAGAAGGATAGACTAAAGATAACTTCCTTATTTCTTGTAAGGTAGCCATTAAGTTCCCTTCAGTTTTTTCTGTCAACAGTTGTAAGGCCTCTTGCATGATCTCAATATTCAGTTCCTTTGCTTTATTTTTAATCCAGAATTTTAAAGAACTGGCAGAAAGTGGTGCAATGGAAATTAAAGTGCCAACTTTCTCCAAAGCTTTGACCCAAGCTGAGGAAGTACTTTTTCTATCTAACCCTTCTCCAATTAAAACTAGCAATGTATTTGGGTCCAAGTTTTTTGAATAAGCTTTCAGAGAATTTGCTCCTTTAACACCTGGACCCTGTCCCAGAAGCTTAACCTCTAAGATTTTTTTTGATCCAAAAAGGTCTAAATTATCAGAATTAGAAGATAGGAATTCCCAGTTGCTTTGGGAATCTATTATGTGAGTATTTTTTTCTGTAAAACCTTCCTGTTTAGCTTTAGCATAAATTTTTTCTAAGTTTTCTTCTATTAGGATAGATTCATCTGCAAGAATTACATAGATATTATCCAAAGATTTTTTTAAGACTCCATTAAGCCTGTCTTCAGTTAGTTTCATTTAAAAGGTTAAGCAAGGAAAAATTGATTCTTTTTAATGCATTTTTAAAAAAATTCTCTTTAAGCCTGTTTTCAACTTCCTCAATAGCTAAAATTCGTGATTCATCAAAAGAATAATAACTGTTATCTTTAAATTCCAGTAAGAAATTATCTTCTCTTTTCTTAGGAGTTAAACTAATCTTTAAATGGTACTCCATACGAGCCTCTTTAGTTCGGGCTCCAGCCCCTAATGCAGATGAATACCTCGTAATTGTATGCTCTAGGATCTTTATCTCTAGATCCGTGTCTTCCGCTTCTTTATTCAGGTATAACTTTTTTAAACCAGATTGTCTTTGAAGGCCGCTGACAAAATCCTGATTCATATTGTTTTCTTCAAAATAGATGCTAACAACCAAATCATTTAGACCCTGATACGAACTTCTAAGTTTGTAATCACAGCCAGCTATGAAGAAGCTAATGATTAAAAATACTAAGGTTTTTTTTGAGGCTATTATCACTTTTCTTAAATTACAAAATTTAATAATTTTTTATCAATATAAATTATTTTTTTGGTGTCTTTGCCCTCAATATACTTTCTTATGTTTTCTTGTTCTTTAGCTATTTTTTCTATTTCTACTTGGGACAAATTAGCGTCAACTGTAATTTGTCCTCTAAGCTTGCCGTTAATTTGAATAGCTATTTCAATAGACTTTTTTTCAAGCAGATCTTCATCTGCTTCAGGCCATTCAACATCAAGAATTATGTTTTGATTCCCAAGCTGATTCCACAAAGCATGGGTAATGTGTGGAGTAATAGGAGAGAGACTTATTAGAATCGTATTTATAGCTTCTCTGACAGCAGACTTCTCAGATTCTTTTGCATTAACAGATAAAAATTCTTTTGGTATTGCATTCGTTAATTCCATAATTGATGCTATGGCTGTATTAAACGAGTGTCTTCTTAAAAAGTCGTCTTTAACCTTATAAAGGGTTTGGTGTGTTTTATTTCTTAAAGTTGTTACGCTTTCACTAGAGCCACTAAAATCTAACTCTTTTTTTGATTCTGAATCTATATGCTCTTGGACTAGTTTCCACAATCTATTTAAATATCTAGAAGCTCCCTGTAATCCCTGTTCAGACCACTCAAAAGACTGATCAGGAGGAGCAACAAACATTACAAATAGCCTTAGAGTATCAGCTCCATAAAGCTCTATTACCTCATTTGGATCTACAATATTCCCTTTAGATTTAGACATTTTTGATCCATCCTTAAGGACCATTCCTTGGCACAATAGATTAAGAAATGGCTCCGAACCTTCAACTAAACCTAAGTCTCTAAGACACCTATAAAAGAATCTAGAATAAAGTAGATGGAGTACGGCATGTTCAATGCCACCAACATACTGATCAACAGGAAGCCAATACTTAGCTCTTTCATCTAACATGGCTTCATCGCTATCGAAAGAAGCAAATCTAGTGTAATACCAAGAAGATTCGAAGAAAGTATCAAAAGTATCTGTTTCTCTTATAAATTCCTCTCCTTCTAGTGAAACTTTAGTAAATTCCTCCATTTCAGAAAGTGGCGATTTCACTCCAGAAAATTCAACTTCAGTTGGCAGTACAACAGGAATATCCTTTGATCCTTGCAAGTCTCCTTTAGAATTTTTCATTGCTGGAATAGGAGCACCCCAGTATCGTTGTCTCGAAACCCCCCAATCCCTCAGTCTGTAGTTGATCTGTTTTTGACCGCACTTTAATTTTTTTGCTTTTTTATCGATTTGTTCAAAAGCTTTATCAAAGCTTAGACCATCGAATTCGTTTGAATTAATCAATTCGTTTTTTTCTAGTATGGCTCCTTCTTCAATTGTTTTGTTCGAAGTCCCTTTAATTACCTGCTTAATTTCTAAGCCATATTTTTTTGCAAATTCATAATCTCTCTCATCGTGTGCTGGTACACCCATCAGTGCACCTGAGCCATACCCTGAGAGTACAAAATTAGCGATCCAAATAGGAATTTCTTTTTTTGAGAAGGGGTGGTGGGCTTTCAGTCCAGTATCAATGCCTAATTTTTCTTGTTTGGCTAAGTCAGCTTCAGATAACTTAATAGAATTAATGTCTTTTAAGAATGCTTTGATAGTTTTGTTTTCTTTCTCTAAATCTAAGGCTATTGGATGATCACCTGAAATAGCTAAAAAAGTGACACCCATGATAGTGTCAGGTCTTGTTGTGAAAACAGAAATAGGTGGCTCTCCTTTTTTAAAGTTAAAATCGAATTCCATACCTTCAGATCTACCAATCCAGTTCTTTTGCATGACCCTTACTCGTTCAGGCCATCCTTCTAAAGTATCTGTTTCTTGAAGCATTTCTTCGGCATAGTCAGTTATTTTTAAGAACCACTGCTTTAGCTTTCTTCTTTCAATATTGGCCCCTGATCGCCAACCTTTACCATCTTCCACCTGTTCATTTGCCAAGACTGTTTCTTCAACAGGATCCCAATTAACATCGGCTTCTGTTTGATAGGCAATGCCTTTATTCATCATTTCTATAAAGAACCACTGTTCCCATTTGTAATAATCTGGATCACAGGTCGCAAATTCTCTTTTCCAGTCATAAGCAAATCCCATCTTCTTAAATTCAGTCCTCATTTTTTCGATGTTTCTATTTGTCCAATCAGAAGGTTGAACTTTATTTTCTATTGCAGCATTTTCTGCTGGTAATCCAAAAGCATCCCAGCCCATGGGTTGCAGAACATTTTTCCCAAGTAATCTTTGAAATCTACTAATGGCATCACCAAGGGTGTAGTTTCTGACATGGCCCATGTGAGCGGATCCACTGGGGTAGGGGAACATGCTTAAACAGTAAAATTTTTCTTTATTGGGGTCTTCAGTTACAGAAAAGACTTCATTACTATCCCAAAACTCTTGGGCTTCATTTTCCACATCCTTATGGGAATATACTTTTTTTGCCTTAGGCATATTAATTTTTAATTTAAATTTTTTAGTTTCGTTTCAAGGTAATTAATATCAAAGTCTCCCGAGATAAAATTCTTATCTGAAAGAAGTTCAATATGCATTTCAAGATTTGTATCAATCCCTGAAACTACCATTTCTTCTAGAGCTCTAATCAGCCTTACCCTTGCATCCTCTCTATCATTAGCTCTGACTATCAATTTAGCTATTAGAGAGTCATAGTGAGGAGGTACTATATAACCGTTGTAAAGATGTGAATCTATTCTAACTCCAATCCCTCCAGGGGCATGGTAATCCAATACTTTTCCTGGAGAGGGAATAAATGTTTCAGGGTGTTCAGCATTTATTCTGCATTCAATCGCGTGACCATTAATCTCTATATCTTTTTGTTTAATTTTGAGTTCTTCTCCTCTAGCAATTCTTAATTGAAGTTTAACTAAGTCTAATCCTGTAATGCTCTCAGTAACTGGGTGCTCTACCTGAATCCTTGTATTCATCTCAATAAAGTAGAATTTTTCATTGTCATATAAAAATTCAAAAGTTCCTGCGCTTTCATAATTAATTTCCTTACAAGCTTCTATACATTTATTAAATATATTCTCTTTAGTTTCATCTGATATACCAAGAGCAGGTGCTTCTTCTATAACCTTTTGATGTCTGCGTTGAAGAGAACAGTCTCTTTCACCTAGGTGTAGGACATTTCCAAATCTATCTGCAAGAACTTGTACCTCTATATGTTTAGGAGCTGTAAAGAATTTTTCCATATATAGGGTTGGGTCACCAAAAGCACTCTCTGCCTCTGTTTGTGTAAGGTTAATGCTCTCTTCTAGATCAGATTCAGAATTAACGATTCTCATTCCTCTTCCTCCCCCTCCTGAAGCAGCCTTAATTATGATGGGATATCCTATAGCTTTTGCTTCTTCTTTAGGGTTACTGCCAATTGGTCCTTCAGATCCAGGAACAATAGGAAGACCTATTTTCTTTGCAAGTTTTTTTGCTGATATCTTATTACCCATAGTTTGAATAATTTCTGAAGAAGGGCCAGCAAACTGAAACCCACTTTTCTCTACTTGTTCAGCAAAATCAGCATTTTCTGCAAGAAATCCGTAACCAGGATGAACACCATCTGCACCACTTAATTCCATAGCACTGATAATAGCTGGAATGTTCATATAACTTTCGTTGGAGTTAGCGGGCCCTATACAAATGGATTCATCTGCCATTTTTACATGCATTAAATCTCTATCAGCTTCAGAATAAACTGCGACTGTGGGTATATCTAATTCTTTACAAGCCCTGAGAATACGAAGAGCTATTTCGCCTCTGTTGGCAATTAGTAACTTTGTTAGCATAAACTAAGCTACTACAAATAATGCTTGTCCAAACTCAACTGGTTCTGAATTTTCTGCAAGTACAGATATAACCTTTCCTGAGTAATCTGACTTAATTTCATTCATCATTTTCATGGCTTCAACTATGCAAACAACATCACCTTCCTGAATCTCATCTCCTACAGAAATAAATGGCTTAGCCCCTGGAGAGGCTGCAGCATAAAAAGTTCCTACCATAGGTGAAGTAATCACTTCTCCTTCAGAATTTTCAATTAAAGGATCTGGTTTTTGTGGTTGTTTTGAGCTTTCTTCTACTACCTTATCAAGTTGATTTGGTTGAACTTGGTGAGTGACTACGGTTTCAGTTTTATTTTTTACTAATCTTACTGACTCTTCGCCTTCAACAATCTCAATCTCTTCCAATTCTGAAGATTCAAGCATTTCTATTAATTTTTTTACTTTTCTTATGTCCATCTTACCTCCCTAATTTCCATATCTACTTATGGCTACCTTTAAAGCCAGTTCATACCCCTCAACTCCTAAACCGGAAATAACACCAACCGCAATTTCAGATAGGAAAGACTTTTGTCTGAAGTCTTCTCGGCTGTATATATTTGAGATATGCACTTCTATAAAAGGTATTTCAGTTCCTGCTAAAGCATCTCTGAGTGCAATGCTGCTGTGAGTAAAAGCTCCTGGATTAAAAATAATACACTTTACATTGTTGTCTTTAGCCTTATGTATTAAGTCAACAAGTTCGTGCTCTGCATTACTTTGAAAATCTGATAATTCATGACCTGATTTATCTGAAATTTTTGATAAATTTTCTACAACTTGATCTAAGGAGGTTTCTCCATAAAGCTCCGGTTCTCTTTCTCCAAGCAGATTTAAGTTAGGTCCATTTAGTACTAAAAAATTAGCCATAGCTTCAATAGAAAACGATTTTATAAGAATTTAACCGAAATTAAGAGGAAATAATGCTAATTAAATAGGTAAAAAGTGCAAACTAGTAGCTAGTTAATTATTTTAATACCACTCTTTTTGATAACAAGCTTCTTTTTTATAGGCGTATAGCAGTATCCCTTCTGATTACAACCTTGGTAGGTCACGGTTATTTCTTTTTCAATTTCTTTACCAATATCCAATACCACCTCAACTGCATCAAAGAAAACTTCAACTTTACCGAAGTATTCGTCTACTAGAATTTCCCCCTCCGGAAAAGTAGCATTTAGATAAGCATTTAATTGTTTATCAAAAAAAGAAAATTTATTTAGATACAGGTAGCTGTCTGGTTTTATATCCCATCTTAAGGAAGTCTTTTGATCAACAATAGCTGCATGAAGTTTATAAACCTCATCGGGATGAGGTATCTCATTTTCCGTAAAGAGCAATACATTCGTGTCCTTATTGAATTCATCTTTAGCTGATATAGTCGGCATGAAAATTAAGTTAAAGACAATTAAGCAAGAACAGTAAATATGGAATTTAAACCTAGAAGAAATCATTTTTTGGTTTCTATTATCTCATTATTGTTCTTTTTTTCTTGTTCAGAATCTGGAAGAGAAGCTCCATTAGTAGTTTTAGATGCTTATTTAAAAAAACCTTTGGAAGGTGCTCTCTCTAGTGCGGCATATATGAGTTTAAAAAATACTAGTGGTAACAAAATAATAATTAAGGGATTAACTTGTAATAACCTATTAGCAGAATTTCACCAAACTGTAATTAAAGATTCGGGCATGATAAGCATGAATAAACTAAACTTATTAACAGTTGAACCAAAGTCAGAAATAACCTTAGTACCTGGAAAAGAGCATATTATGTTGATGGGAAAACGTATGTCGAATAAAAATAAAGGAATAAAGTGCGACCTGATACTTGAAAGTGTTAATTCAGTTCAAACATTCAATAGAGTTCCAGTTTTTTTTGAAATAAGAGATTAAACCAGTGAAACACAACTCAGAAAGTTTATTAGAGGTTAAAGATTTGACTGTTAAGTTCTTTAGTAAAGAATTTTCTATTGATGCAGTCAGATCAATATCTTTTTCTATTGAAAGAGGAAAGACTTTAGCTTTAGTTGGAGAATCTGGTTCAGGAAAATCAGTAACTGCATTATCTATTTTAAAATTACTCCCTTACCAGATAGCTTCTCATTCAAACAAATCTTCTATTAAGTTAAAAGGAAAAGAAATTATGGAAATGAGCTCTGGTGAGATCAGGAAAGTTAGAGGAGATTCTATTTCAATGATTTTTCAAGAACCAATGACCTCATTGAATCCCTACCAAAGAGTAGGAAGGCAAATTGAAGAAATTTTGATGGTACATAAAGGAATGCGAAGAAAGGATGCAAGAAATAGAGTTATTGAATTATTAAAGAAAGTACAAATTCCAGATCCACAACTGAAAGCCGAGTCCTATCCGCATCAACTTTCAGGAGGTCAGAGGCAAAGAGTCATGATTGCAATGGCTCTTTCTAATGATCCTGATTTGCTGATAGCAGATGAGCCTACAACAGCACTAGATGTAACTGTTGAAAAGTCCCTACTTGAGTTACTTAAAGACCTTCAAGTACAAATGGGAATGTCTATACTTTTCATCACTCATGATCTCAATATTGTAAAAAAGTTTGCAGATGAAGTTGCAGTTATGAAAGAAGGAGAAATAGTTGAAAAGGGAGTAGTTACTGATGTTTTTTCTTCTCCCCAGCATGCTTATACAAAGCAACTTTTAGATTCAATACCTTCTCCAAAAAACAATATAAGCGCTGAAGGGAAGCCAATTCTTTTATCAGAAGGTTTAACAGTAAATTATTTAACAAAGAAGAGTTTTTTAAAGAAGAGTCTTTATTTAACTGCAGTAAATGACGCAGCCATTGAAGTTCACGAGGGGAGAACTACAGGTTTGGTAGGAGAATCAGGCTCGGGGAAATCATCTTTGGCTAGAGCCTTGCTAGGATTGGAGCAATCTGAAGGATTTATTGAGTTTGATGGAAAAGATTTAAATTTTTTATCAGAGAATTCAAAGAGATTTATAAAAAAAGATTTCCAAATTGTTTTTCAAGACCCATTTGGTTCATTATCACCTCGCCAGACTATTGGTGAAATAATTGGTGAAGGACTAAGAGTGCATGAATCTGAACTCAGTAAATCGGAAAGACATTCCAAAATCTCAAAAGCCTTAGAAGAAGTAGAACTGGATTCCTCTTTTTTTCTTCGTTTCCCTCATGAGTTGTCTGGTGGGCAAAGGCAAAGAGTTGCAATTGCGAGAGCTATCATTTTAAAGCCCAAATTGATTCTTTTAGACGAACCTACTTCTGCTCTTGATGTATCTATACAGATGCAAGTCATAAAATTATTATCTGAATTACAACAAAAGAATAATCTTTCTTATTTATGTATTAGTCATGACCTTAAGGTTATTAGGGCATTATCTGATCTCGTTTATGTAATGAAGGAAGGGAAGATAGTTGAGAAAGGAATGGCAGATCAAATTTTCAATGAACCCAAAAATGATTACACTAAAGAACTAATAAGAGCATCAATTTAAGAAAATATCTATCTTGAGAAGGTAAATGAGTAATAAGAACAGAAAGTATTCTTCAAAAATAGTCGATGGAGTTGAGCAAGCTCCATCAAGGGCTATGTTGAGAGCGGTAGGTTTTGAAGAAGAAGATTTCTTAAAACCTCAAGTAGGTATAGCTTCAACTTGGAGCATGGTTACTCCATGTAATATGCATATAAATCAGTTAGCTGAAGCAGCAGCACAAGGAGCAAATAGTTCTGGATGTAAATCAGTTATTTTTAACACAATTAGTGTATCTGATGGAATATCAATGGGAACTAAGGGAATGAGGTACAGTCTGGTATCCAGAGAAGTAATAGCAGACTCTATTGAAACAGTAGTTGAGGGCCAAGGATTTGATGGCTTATTAGCAATAGGAGGATGTGACAAAAATATGCCTGGTTGTTTGATGGCAATGGCAAGATTAGACAGACCTGCTATTTTTGTTTATGGCGGAAGTATCCAACCTGGAAAGGATAGAACAGATGTAATTTCTGTTTTCGAGGCTGTAGGTGCACATTCTGAAGGTAAGATTTCTGATATTGAACTTCTGGAAGTAGAATCTAAAGCCATACCGGGTCCCGGAGCATGTGGAGGAATGTATACAGCTAATACAATGGCATCAGCTATTGAGGCTTTAGGACTTAGTCTTCCTAACAGCTCTGCTAAAGAAGCTGTTTCGTCTTCTAAAAATAAAGATTGTGTTGAGGCTGGAGAGGCTCTTTCAAATTTAATCAACCAAAATCTAACCCCACGAAAGTTGCTAACTAAAAAGGCATTTGAAAATGCAATTTCCATTGTTATAGCTCTAGGAGGTTCTACCAATGCAGTTTTACATCTGCTAGCCATTGCCTATGAAGCTAAAGTTGAACTTAGTATTGATGACTTTACAAGAATAGGAAAAAAAGTACCTGTACTTGCAGACTTGAAACCTAGCGGTAATTATTTAATGTCAGAGCTTATAGCTATTGGAGGAATTACTCCTTTAATGAAAACTCTCTTCAACGAAGGTTTGTTGCACGGAGATGCGCTGACTGTTACAGGAAAAACTCTAGAAGAAAATTTAGATTCTGTAGAAGATTATTCTAAAGACCAGAACATAATTAAAAACTTTAATGACCCGGTAAAGAAAGACAGCCATTTAAGAATTCTTTATGGAAATCTAGCCCCAGAAGGTGCAGTAGCAAAAATATCTGGTAAGGAAGGTACTTTATTTAAAGGGAAGGCTAAACCTTACGATTCAGAAGAACAAGCCATGAAGGCCATAATGGAAGGTAAGATAAATGAAGGAGATGTGGTAGTCATAAGGTATGAAGGTCCCAAAGGAGGTCCTGGCATGAGAGAAATGCTAAGTCCAACCTCAGCAATTATGGGCAAAGGTCTGGGAGACAAAGTAGCTTTTCTAACAGATGGAAGATTTTCTGGTGGAACTCATGGATTTGTTGTAGGGCATATATCTCCAGAAGCTCATCTTGGTGGGCCCTTAGCTCTAGTAGAAGAAGGGGATGAGATAAGAATTGATACTGAAAAAAATGAAGTAAGTCTAGAGGTTGATGAAGAGACACTGGAAGTTAGGAAAAAGAATTGGAAAAGTCCAAAAGAAGAGAGCCAAGGTGTGTTGCGCAAATACGCAAAAATGGTTGGATCGGCTTCTTCGGGTGCAGTAACAACTTAATTGAAGTATTTAAGAATATACTTGAAAAAAAAATAGTACTCCCCATAATAAGAAAGAATGCTTATTTCAAGTCTATCGAGACCCACCCTTTGAACATCCAAATCATTCATTCCACGGAGGAAATATGACAGTTGTCACCATAACTGATGATAATTTTGAGGAAGAGGTATCTTCTTCAGAAACACCTGTGCTTGTTGATTATTGGGCAACCTGGTGCGGACCTTGCAAAATGGTTGGTCCTATCGTTGAAGAGATAGCCACTGAGTTTGAAGGTAAATTAAAGGTTGGAAAATTGGATGTAGATAATAATCAAGCGTCTGCTGCTAAGCAAAATGTTATGAGTATCCCGACCTTACTAATCTTTAAAGAAGGTCAAGTAGTGGCACAACAAGTGGGCGCATTAAGCAAAACACAATTAACAGAATTTATAGAAACTCATATCTAAATAACTAGACGTCCTCAATATAGGATGGTAGATTGGGTTTGTGTATCTTTTCCTGATACACCTAAATCCGGGAAATTTTTTTAAGATGCAACTATCAGAATTAAAAACTTTACCTGTACAAGAACTCATTTCTCTTGGGGAGGAGTGTGGTCTTGATAATGCCTCACGAATGAAAAGACAGGATGTGGTCTTTGGTATTCTCAAGAACAAGGCGAAGCAAGGAGAGGATATTGACGGTGGAGGAGTTTTAGAAATTCTTCAAGATGGATTTGGTTTTTTAAGATCTCCTGATTCTTCATATTTAGCGGGGCCAGATGATATTTATGTATCTCCCAGTCAGATAAGAAGATTTGGATTGAGAACAGGGGACACTATCCAAGGAAAGATTCGACCCCCCAAAGAAGGTGAAAGATACTTCGCAATACTAAAAATAGAACAAATTAATTTTGAAAAACCAGATAAAGCCAAGAATAAGGTTTCGTTTGAAAATTTAACTCCACTATTCCCTGATCAAAGAATGGTTTTAGAATCAGGAAGTGGTAGTACGGAAGATCTTTCTGCACGAGTTATAGATTTAACTGCTCCGACGGGCAAAGGGCAAAGGTCTTTAATAGTATCGCCTCCCAAAGCAGGAAAGACTCTATTGTTACAAAGTATGGCTCACTCAATTGCTAAAAATAATCCAGAATGCAAGATTATGGTTTTGCTTGTTGATGAAAGACCAGAAGAGGTAACAGAAATGGTCAGGTCTGTTAAAGGAGAAGTCATTGCGAGCACTTTTGATGAACCTGCATCGAGACATGTTCAAGTAGCGGATATGGTTATTAATAAAGCCAGACGGCTCGTCGAACATAAGCATGATGTAGTTATTCTTTTAGATTCAATAACAAGATTAGCCAGAGCCTATAATTCAACACAAGCTGCTTCTGGAAAGATTCTAACCGGAGGTGTAGACGCCAATGCCCTTGAAAAGCCTAAAAGATTTTTTGGAGCAGCAAGAAATATTGAAGGCGGAGGTAGCCTAACAATTATTGCCACTGCTCTCATAGATACAGGTTCAAGAATGGATGAAGTAATTTTTGAAGAATTTAAAGGAACAGGAAATTCAGAAATCAATTTAGATAGAAAGATTGCAGAAAAACGAGTCTTCCCAGCTATCAATATTCGAAGAACTGGAACCAGAAGAGAAGATCTACTCACAACAGATGCAGAACTTAGACATATAACTATACTAAGAAAATTACTCAATGAAATGGAGGACACTGCGGCGATGGAGTGGGTCCTAGACAAACTGAAGGACTACAAGACCAATGCTGAGTTTTTTGAATCCATGAAACGCAAGTAAAGCTTATTTCTTTACTGCCATCTCTTTCTTTTTTTCTGCTCTTTTACTTTCCTTAAATAGGGTAACTATCTTTTCTACTAAACCTAAAAACAATAAAGTTAAGATAATCAAAACTGTCAAACCACTAATAATTATTTGAGTATTAAGGCTGATCTCTTTCCCCCAAATAATGACGGGTTTTGTATTAAATAAGAACTGAGTATCACCAAATATTAAAGCTAACAACACAGCTAAAATTATCGAAAATAAATAGATTCTAGGCATTACTTCTTCTGCAGAAGACAATATCTTGATTGGCCTGCTATTTTAGATTTAATCAACTTCCACCCATCAAACATTTCTTCTACTTCCTTCTCTTTTTCAACTTCGGTACAAATAATAGAATCCTCTGTTATTAGTTCTTTTTCAACAATTAATGCGAAAGACTTTTTTAAGTAATTCAGTCTAAAAGGAGGGTCAATAAAAACAATATCAAGAGGTTTTTCTATTTTCTTTTCAAAAGGAAATTTTAATGAATCAACTGTCATGACCTCACACTGTTTTCTTATATTTAATTTAACAATAGTTTTGTAGAGTTCCTCGCACATTTTTCTATTTTTTTCTGCGAAATAAACAAAAGATGCTCCTCTTGAGATTGCCTCCAATCCCAAGCTGCCAGTTCCAGCAAACATATCTAAACACCTAGAGTTTTTGATCTCATTATGCAGCCAACTAAAAATAGTTTCTTTTGTTCTATTAGTTGTCGGTCTTATGTATCTAGAAGCCTTAAAAGGGATCTTTAATCCTTTGAATTTACCTGCAACTATTCTCACATTAGAAACACGTCTTCTCATGCTGAAATCATATCAGCTAATTTAAATTAAAGTAGATTTAGGATTATAGACATGCTAATTTGCCGGAACATGGACCTTGACCCAGTTAAAAAAAAATTTCTTCTAGCCATGCGTGGCATTACTTCTACAGTTACAGTCATATCTGCAAAAGTCGGAGAAAACAAACAAGCAATGACAGCAACTTCTGCGGTTTCTTTATCTCTTGATCCGCCAACAATGTTAGTTTGTATAAATCATGAAGCTCTCATTCATGATGTTATGAAAGAAGAAGTGGGGTTTTGTATTAATATTTTATCTGTAGGCCAAGAAAGCCTAGCAGATATATGCAGTATTAAAGGGAAGGAAGGACAAAGATTTTTAGAAGGGAATTGGTCAGAGTTAGATGACATTCCTTACAACAAAGATTCTCAATCCAATATGTTCTGTAATTGTATTAAGGCGATAGAGTGCACTACACACACAATTTATTTAGGTGAAATCATTGAAGTTTTTAATCAAAGTAGTTTCAACCCTTTACTTTATAAAGATGGAAATTATTTGGCCTAATCAAAATGACAAATAACTACGCATGGAAGCCCCTCTCTAATCTCTTTTTTATCCCATTTCTTTTATTTTCTTTCACTCCAATTCTCTCTTCCGAGATCCTGATAGACGGACAGCTAACAGAAAAAGAATGGCAAACTGCCAGAGAAATTAACAAATTCTATGAAGTATTCCCTTTTTCTTTAAATGATGTTTCAGGAAATACAAGAGTTCTTATACTAGATGATGAGAAGGGAATCTATTTCGGATTTATAAACACTCAATCCAATGAATCTATAAGGGCCAATCAGCATCAACGAGATCAAGGAGCAAGACCTCCTGTTGGAGATCAAGTTGGAGTAACTTTAGATTTTGATAATGACGGAAAGACTGCTTATAGGTTTTCAGTTAATGCAGGAAATTCAATTAACGACGGCACTGTTATTAATGAGAATGAACAAAATTTAGATTGGGATGGTGATTGGTTATCTGCAACTAGCATTTCAGATACTGGCTGGTATGTAGAGATATTTATCCCTTGGGCAATCACTTCTATGAAATCTCAAAAAGGAGATGAGCGAACAATAGGCTTTTGTTTTTATAGAATGATGATTGCCGAATACAAGGTATCTGCTACATGCAAGGGGAGCCCTTACGTAAATAAATTTCTTTCAGTCTTTGATGTAATGAATTTTAAAAAATACGAAGTTTCCCAGTTGGACTTCTTTCCTTATATAACCTTATCGGATGATACGGCAACGAAAGAGAATGATACTAAGGTGGGCGCCGAAGTTTTCTGGAAAATTGATTCAAGTAAACAACTAAATGCCACCTTTAATCCAGATTTTGGTCAGGTTGAGAGTGATGAGCTGGTTGTTAATTTTTCAGCTACCGAAACCTATTACTCTGATAAGCGCCCCTTCTTTGCAGAAAATCAATCTATGTTTGAAGTTCAGGGTTACGAAATGTTCTATGTGATTAACACTAGACGCATAGGCGCAGCACCAGACTATAACTGTTCCATATTGTCTTCTAACCTAACCCCCTTGTGCAATGCAAGCAAAAAGGGGACTTCCGACATAGACTTGGCTGTTCGCTATATCCAACAAACTGAGAATCTGGATTTTGGATTCTTAGGAGCTTCCGAAAAAGATGAAAACTTTAGTCAAGGAAGAGATTTTTATGCCACTAAATTAAGAAAAACCAATAAAAACTTTTCATTTGGATATTTGGGTACTTATGTTGAAAGGCCTGTATTAAATCGAGAAGCAACTGTACACACTGCTGATTTTGAGTATTGGGCTTCTGAAGATCTCAGGGTAAGTGGAGTTTTAATGAATTCCAAGGTGGATGATCAAGATGGGTATGGATTTAGGGTCGGATACGGTTATACGCCTTCTAAAACATTTTCAGGAGGCTTGGGGATTTGGTACTTCGATGAAAAAATAGATTTGAGTGATATGGGGTATTTATTTAGAAATGATCAGGCCTTTTTTTCAGGAAGGTTTGAATGGAAGCAACCCGAGTTCCCTGAAACTTCTTTGACTAGAGAAAGAAGGTACCAATTAGATTTTACTTATGAAACTGATAGTAAGGGTAATAAAGAGACTCCACCAATTTCACTAACGCTGACGAATGGATTTAAGAGTTCTTCGCAGGCGACATTAAAAACTTTTTACAGATTGAGTGGAAGGGACACTTTAATTACAAGAAAATATGAGCAAGCTCCTTTTGTAAACATGCCCACAGGATATGGTTATGAATTTGAGTACATGGGCCCTTCGCGAGAATTTTTTCAGTACATGTTTCATTTCAATCGAAGAAAAGGGGAAGAATACATGCCGGGTTTGGGCTGGACTACCATGTATGATTTCTTTTTAGAGGTATCTCCTTCTGAATCTTTATCTTTGTCTGTGTTTTACCAAGAACACGAAGAGGATGATTGGTTAAATTGGATTCAGGAAAATTTATTAGCCACTTACGACATGAAGCAGAGAGTCACAGTAGCAGGTCTTAATTGGTTTAAAGGCGAAAAACATGAGTTAAGAGTCAAAGCACAAATGGTAGCTTTTACGGCAAGAAATCCAATGCCTTTTTTAGCAGATCAGTTTGGAAATCTAAATATTTCTCCAAAAAAGATTGCCGTACCTCCTATAACATTAAGCGATCTGGCTTTCCAAATTCGCTATAGATATGAATTGATGCCACTTTCTTATCTCTATGTGGTTTACACCAAAGGCGGAAGAGTAGTGGGAATAGATGAAGAGGACAGTTTAAGAAAAATCTATAAACGCCCTTGGGAAGATCCTCAGACTGATACTTTTACTGTGAAATTACGGTATAGATTCTAAAAATAATTTTTTAACCAAACTATTTTTTATATATCAGGATGGATACATTGATTGCTTGTATTTCTTCATTCTAGCCTTAGAATAGCCCCTCATTTTTAGGAGTAAATACCTTGCATAGGAAGCTAAGTCCTTTTTCCTGCCTAGCCTTAACATTCTCTTTATTTATCGCATTGCCAGTTTATTCACTGGATATCAAGATTGACGGTGTTTTAGATGATGAGGATTGGTCTTCTGCCAGAGAGTGGACCAAATATTATGAATCAATGCCGTTTTCTTTAGCGGAACCTAAGCATTTTCAGAAAGTTCTAGTTCAACAGGATGAGAAAGGAATGTATTTTGGTTTTATTAATGAGCAGCCAAGAGAATCAATACGTGCGAATAAGCATGAAAGAGATGATGAAATGGCAAATGCTGATAAAGCAGGCTTAGCGATAGATTTTGATGGTGATGGTCTTACCGCTTATGGCTTCACTGTCTCTGCCGGAGGCTCTATAAGCGATGGCATCTATAGAAATGAGAACGAAGCTAACTATGACTGGGATGCTGATTGGGATTCAGCTACTCATATTGAAGGAGACGCGTGGTTTATTGAAATGTTTATTCCTTGGAGTATAGCTCCCATGAAGACACAGAAAGGAGAAGTTAGAACCGTTAAATTATCTTTTTGGAGAATGGTAGCAGCTGAATGGCGGGTGAATACTTCAATAAAAGGCAACCCAAGGCAAGAGAAATTTATGTCTCTTTTCCATGAATACGACTTTAAAAACTACAGCGTTTCGAAATTAGATTTTTTCCCGTACATCAATGTTACTGAAGACAGAATTAAAGAAGATCAAGAGAACAAGGTCGGAGCAGAGATATTTTGGAAAATTGATTCGGGTAAACAACTAAACGTAGCTTTAAATCCTGATTTTGGACAAGTTGAAAGCGATGAGCTTGTGGTTAACTTCTCTCAAAGTGAAACCTTTTATTCAGATAAAAGGCCTTTCTTTTCAGAAAATCACTCTTTGTTTGATGT
>LUQU01000006.1:0-14581 GCA_001628005.1 SAR86 cluster bacterium REDSEA-S09_B4 | reverse complement strand
CAATACAGTCAAGGAAATGATTTTTATGCAATAAGGACTAGAAAAAATTCTGATAATTATTCCTTGGGTTATCTGGGGACATACACAGAAAGACCGGTTCTGGATAGAGAAGCTAAAGTCCATTCAATTGATTTGACTTATAGACCTACCGATAAAGTGAGGGTAGACACTGTTTTTATTAGTTCAAATATTGAGCAAGGCCTAGACGAAACCAAGAAATCAGGAGAAGCATTTAGATTTAGACTAACGGCTTCGCCTAGAAAGGGGAGATGGCATGATATGGGAATCTTCTTTTTTGGAAAAGAATTGGATATAACGGATATGGGTTATCAAATATCAAATGATTGGCTTTTCCTGGGCAGCCAGAATGGCTTAAAGTTTTCGGACTATGACGAGTCATCTATTTTTCTTTCCAATGAATTTGAAGTGGGCTATTCGTTTGAGAGCAATGCAGACTTAGATAAATCAAGTCAATCCACCTATTTGTCCTACAAGAGCACTTTTAGAAATACCTCTAACATTGAATTCACAAATTTTTATAGAACTCCTAGCAAAGATTTCTGGATAACCCGAGGTAGCTTGATCTCCCCCTATATCAAAAAACCTAAGAATTATGGAACTAAGTTGCAATTCATGGGCCCTTCTACAGATTTCTTTAAATATATCTTAGAGGTTAAAAGAGAAAAAGGATCGCAATGGAGCTTTTCAGCATTAGGTTTTAAAACTTCTTATATGGCTATGGCCGACTTTACTCCTCGAGATAATCTAAGTCTCAGCTTGATGTATCAACACAGCAAGGAAGACGATTGGCTAAATTGGATTGAAGATAATTTGTTAGGAATTTATAAACAAAAACAAAGAACCACAATTGCGTCAATGAATTGGTTTGGAGGGGATAAGCATGAATTAAGAATGAAAGCTCAAATGGTAGCTTTCACAGCCAGGCAACCAGGCGCTTATCTTGGCGATGCAACAGGATCTCTAAATCCCATTGAAATGGTACTTCCACCCTTTAGTTTGAGTGATTTAGCTTTCCAAATTAGGTACCGTTATGAAATTCTACCTTTGGCTTATCTTTATGTGGTCTACACCAAGGGAGGAAGAATAGTTGAACTCGATGAAGAGGACAGTTTAGACAAGTTGTATAAACGTCCTTGGAATGATCCTCAGGCGGATAACTTTACTGTTAAGGTGAGATACAGATTCTAATTGGAAAATTTTACTGTAAAATTGAAGAATCAATTCTAACAGAGGAATGAATGACATCAGGGATGGTTATATTTAGAACTATTTTCTTAATCCCCACTCTTCTTTTCAGCAGTTTTCTTTTTTCCACCATAGAAGTGGACGGAAAGTTAGACGAAGAAGAATGGAGATCTGCTCAAGAGATAAGTAAATTTTATCAAGTTGGGCCTTTCACACTTGAAGAGCCAGAACAGAAAACTGTAGTAAAAGTTTACGAAACTGAAGATGGTTTGTATGTAGGCTATATTAATTACCAACCCGCTGAGACGATGCGATCCCAACAGCATGAAAGAGATGCTGATAATGCCAATGCAGATAAAGTAGGACTGACTGTGGATTTTGACGGGGATGCATTAATGGCTTACTCGTTTACTGTATCTCTAGGAGGGTCCTTATGGGATGCGGTTTATAGAAACGAAAATGAGCAAAAGAAGGACTGGGACGCAGATTGGGTGGCAAAGACCTCAATAGGTGACGATGTCTGGTTTGCAGAGTTTTTTATACCTTGGACTGTTGCCCCAATGAAGGTGCAAGAAGGAGATTTAAGAAAAATAAGAATTAGTTTTTGGCGAATGTCTTTGGAAATATCTAAAGCTTTTGCGACTATTAAATCGAATCCCACAAGGTCCAGATTTATTTCAACTTTAAATGATCTTTACGTAAAGAATTTTGATAGTTCGAGCTTAGATTTTTTCCCTTATGTCACAGCTTCTAATGAAAGAACTTCAGATGATAATGACGTAAAAACTGGGGCAGAGATTTTCTGGAAGATAGATTCTGGGAGCCAGTTAAATATTGCGATCAATCCTGATTTTGGCCAAGTGGAAAGTGATGATGTGGTAATTAATTTCTCCGCGATGGAGACCTTCTACTCTGATAAAAGACCTTTCTTTTCAGAAAATCAGTCTATGTTTGATGTTGATGGGTACCGTTTTCTTTATGTAATCAATACACGAAGAATAGGCGGTTCTCCCGACTATACCTGTTCAGATTATAGTTCTGAATTAGAAGCTCTTTGTAGCTCTAACCAAAAAGGAAATACAGATATAAACCTTGCTGTTAGGTATACAAAAGTTGGACAGAATTACGATTTAGGTTTCTTGGGCGCAATTGAATCTGATGAAGTCTTCAGTGAAGGAAGAGATTATTTTGCCACTAGGTACCGAGTAAAAAAAGAAAACTTGTCATTTGGGTACTTAGGTACTTTCACCAAGAACGAAGTATTAAGCAGGAATGCCAATGTAAATACGGTTGACATGGTTTACCGTCCTAATGAAGATTTTAGACTTTATGTTCTCTTATTAAACTCCATTGTTGAAGAAAACAAAGGATATGGTTTACGCATGAGTTTAAGCAAACAAATTAACCACCATTTATCTACCGGATTAGGATTTTATTATCTAGATAAAGACTTAGATATTAATGATATGGGATATTTAATAAGAAATGACTGGATTATGTTAGGTGGAAGAACAGAGCTTCATAAAACCGATTTTAATGATGCTTCGAAGACACTAATGAGAACTTATCAGCATTCATACGGCTGCAGGGCTTTGTCTAATGGAGATAAGGAAGGCTGTTTTACAGGATTTGAAATTAAGAACCAATTTAAGGATACTTCTCAAGTTGGGGTTGAAGTATTTTTTAGAACCAATGGAAGAGATAACCTGATTACTAGGGGTTCTGAATTGGCTCCATACATTAAATTACCCCAAAACTACGGAATCGACTTTAAGTATGTTGGCCAGAAAAACAAATTTTGGCAGTGGGATTTATTTGTACAGAGGTCGAAAGGCAGTGAACGCTCAAGTGCTCTTGGGTGGAGAAACAAATATTATTCTTCAGTTAAAGTGTTTCCTTTACCCAATTTAACTTTAAGGCTTTCTTACTCTCATGAAAAGGATGCAAACTGGCTTAACTGGATTGAAGATAACCATTTAGGTGTCTATGAAAAAACTCAGAGAAACACTAATTTCTCTGTTAAGTATTTCAAGGGTAATCAGCATGAACTGAGGGTCAAGGCTCAGTTAGTTGCTTTTAACGCTAAAAATCCTCAAGCTCAAATTGCTTCGATTAATGGAAAATTGACTGAATCTTCAGTTAACTTAGACCCCTTTAGTATAGGGCAATTAGCTTTTCAAATTCGTTATCGATATGAGTTTATGCCTTTGGCTTATTTGTATGCTGTCTATACTAGAGGAGGTAAGATTTATGAGCTAGATGAGGAAGATGACTTAGGAACTTTGTATAAGAGACCTTGGGAAGAACCCTCAAAAGATAATTTTACTCTGAAAGTGAGATACAGATTCTAAGTCCTGTGTTCTTCTGAACAGAACCAAAGCTCTTCAGATCCAATAGCCTCAGACTTAGGAATATTTACTCCACAAGTATCACATCTAACCATTTCAAGGCTTACTTTTTCTTTTTTAGCCGGTTTTCTTTTAAAAAGAATGTATAACCAAATTAATCCGATTATTCCTAATATTAGGATTAACTGAGACAAATCTACTCTTCTTTAATGGGTGGTGGAATCTCTTCGTCCCCTAGCAATCCAAAAGATAATCGACTAGCCCAAGATCTCTTAGGTCTTATCAATTCATCAGAAGCGAAAGTTGGATAATTAGCTTCTAAAATTTGGAAATTTTTCACTCTCAATTCTTCATAACCTAAGAATCCATAAGCTTTTACTAAAATAGATAAAGCTTCTGGAACTTGAGGAGTGTCAGGCATATGTTCAATTACATATCGAGCTCGTCCGGCTGCCGCTATGTAGGCTTTCCTTTCCATATAAAAGTTAGCAACGTAAATTTCATGCTGAGCTAATATGTTTTTAAGATATATCATTCTTTGAGTAGCATGAGGGGCATAAGTAGAGTCTGGGTATCTAGCTAAAAATTCACTTAAATCTTCAAAGGATTGTTGAGCTGGCTCTATATCTCTTCTTGATAAGTCAGAAGTAAAATATCGAGAAAATAAACCTGAATCATCCGTGAATGCAGAAAGTCCTCTCAAATAGTATGCGTAACCTGTATGAGGGTGACGTGGGTGAAGATTAATGAACCTCTCAGCAGCAGACCTCGCTGCTTCGAATTCAAAATTCCTGTAGTAGGCATATATAAGTTCCGCTTGAGCTTGTTCTGCATATCTACCAAATGGGAAGCGTCTTTCAAGTACTTCAAGACTGGCTATAGCATTAGAGAAATTACCATTTTTCAGTCTGGTTTGAGATGCATCGTAAAGTTCTTTCTCTAAAAGACGTTCATCTGGTTGTTCTTCGTTACTTGAGCAAGAAGTTAACAAAAAGATGGAACTTAATAAAAGTAATGAACAACTTTTAATTAACATACTTAATGAGTTGATATTATGTCGCTTTGGCATTTGGATTGCTGATTCTACATTTCTGTATTGATATTGGACAGAAAAAGAATTTTGTGGTTCCTTATAAAAAAATATATTTGAACAAATGAACCGTAAGATAGCTTTAACACTAAACGTAAAGACAGAACAAATAGGTCAAAGAGTTGATGTTGTTATTGCCGAGGCTCTTAAAGAATTTTCGAGAAGTCATCTACAAAAGTTAATTAAGGAAGGTGCCGTTAAGGTAAACGGTAAAGAAATTAAGCCTAAGTTAATTCTACAGGGAGGTGAACTTATAGAGATTCTTGCTAAAGAAGCCCCTAAATTAAAGGATAAAGCTGAAAACATAGATCTGGAAATAATTTACGAAGATCAAGATTTGTTGGTAGTTAATAAGGCTTCTGGGTTAGTGGTTCACCCTGGTGCAGGCAATCCATCAGGAACTTTAGTGAATGGACTTCTTAATTTTGATTCAAATTTATCATACTTGCCAAGAGCAGGAATAGTTCACCGTTTGGATAAAGATACCTCAGGGCTGATGGTAGTTTCTCGTAATGAGAAAACTTATTTGAATCTTATTGACCAATTAAAAGAAAGAACTGTTACAAGAAAATATACTGCTTTAGTAGTAGGGGAGCCTAGCTTGAGCGGGGTAATAGATAAACCTATTGGTAGACATCCTAAAGTTAGGACAAAACAGGCAGTGGTTAGTTCGGGTAAGGAAGCCATCAGTAGATTCAAGAGAGTTAAGAGTCTTAAAGGGTATTCACTTGTAGAGGTTTTGCTTGAAACAGGAAGAACTCACCAAATAAGAGTTCATCTTTCTTATCTGGGCTTTCCTATAGTGGGAGATAACGCCTATGGAGGAAGAAGAAAGTATGTAAAAGGCACTTCTGAAAATCTCAGGAATAAAATAAATCAATTCAAGAGACAAGCTCTTCATGCAAGCTCATTAACTTTTATTCATCCTTCAACAAAGGAGGTCTCAACTTTTGACAGTGAATTACCGGATGACATGAAGCAGTTAATTAGAGCATTAAAGGAAGATGATTAATAAATTACTAATTAAACCTGATCAAAATCTAGGCAAAGGTATTACTTCTTTCATGCTTACCAAGAATTACTTTGAAAAACATTCAATTGAATTTAATAACAACTCTTCAGTTGAAGAGTTCGTCGTATCTACATTGGGAGTACCTATTGTCTGGATGGATCAAGTTCATGGAACTAAGGTTCAGTCAATCCATGAAAACACAGTTAATTTAATTGAAGCTTGTGATGGACTTTATACAGAAAAGGAGAATATTGCTTTAGCTATAAAAACGGCCGATTGTTTACCATTGATACTATGTTCTAAGGAAGGAAAGGAGCTAACAGCTCTGCATGTCGGTTGGAGAGGCCTTCATGGGGGTATAGTTGAAAATGCAATAATGAATTTTAAATGCGCAACTGAAAACCTAGTTGCTTGGTTAGCGCCATGCATTTCATCACCAAACTATGAAGTGGGTGAAGATGTTTACTCTGTATTTAAGGATTCAGATTCTGAAAGCGTTTCTAGTTTTAAACTATCCAATAATAAGGATAAGTGGATTTTTAGCCTAAAACAGGAGTGCGTGAGGAGACTTCAAAAGTTTGATATACCAGTCATTACAAATACATTTTGTACTTTTAAAGATGAACAACTTTTTTATTCATATAGAAGGAACTCAACTTCAAAGAGAATGGTAACTTTAGCCTGGAGGCAAAAATGAAAAATATAGGTTTTATAGGTCTTGGTGTCATGGGGTCACCAATGGCTGGGCACATATCAAATGCTGGATACAGCCTAAAGGTCTTTAATCGAACTAAAAAGAAATCAGAACTTTGGAATGAAGAGTACTCAGGAGAAGTAGTCTTTTCGCCAGCTGAACTAGCAGAAGGCTGTGACATAGTTTTTTTATGTGTGGGTAATAATCAAGATGTAGAAGAAATCGTACAAGGAAAAAATGGCGTTCTGGAAGGGCTAAAAACAGGAGGAATCATTGTTGATCACACTACTACCTCGTCAGCCCTAGCTAGAACTATGTCTGTTAGCTCTTCTGAAAAAGGAATTTCCTTTATTGATGCGCCTGTTTCGGGTGGGGAGATAGGTGCCAAAGAGGGAACATTAACGATTATGGCTGGCGGTGACGAAGAGGCCTTTAAATCTAGTCTAGAGGTGATAAGTCTTTATTCTAAATTTTGCAAAAGGATGGGGAGTTCTGGATCAGGGCAGTTGACTAAAATGGTTAATCAAATTTGCATCGCGGGCTTAATACAGGGGTTAGCTGAAGGCATGCATTTTTCAGATAAAGCAGGACTAGATACAAAAGAGGTTATAGAAGTTATTTCAAAAGGAGCAGCCCAATCATGGCAAATGGAAAATAGATGGGAAACTATGTTATCGGATTTTTATGAACATGGATTTGCAGTGGATTGGATGAGAAAAGATTTAGGTTTTGTTTTAGAAGAAGCCATAGCCAATGGGTCTAATTTAGAAGTCACAGCTCTAGTGGATACTTTTTACGCAGAAATACAGCAAAAAGGGGGAGGAAGATGGGATACCTCAAGTCTATTTAGGAGATTAAGAAGTTAATGAATTCATTTCCAGGTTCAGAAAGTGAGTTTTGCAAAGACCTTTTTAAACAAAGCAAGACAAGCCTGTATGAATTAGCTGATAGGTTAAAAATTCACTCAATCTCAAAAAATTTTTTTACTGAAATAGTTATCCCTTTAACGAGTTTTTTTAATTCTCTGGAAAATAGAAGTAAACCTTATTTCATTTGTTTCACAGGGGGTCAGGGTTCAGGGAAAACAACCTTATCTGAGTTTGTGCAGTTAGTTCTTAAAGAAGGCTGCAAAAAAAGAAGTATCGGATTTTCCATAGATGACATATACAAGACTCCAGAAGAAAGAGAATACTTAGCAAAATCTATCCACCCACTTTGTAAAGTAAGAGGAGTGCCAGGAACGCATGACATTGAATTAGGGCTAAACACTTTAGACAGCCTAGTAGAAGCTGATGATTCTTCTTTTACATCCATACCTTCTTTCTCTAAACCGCTAGATAGGCATCTTCCTAAGGATTCTTGGCCTGTTTATGAAGGGAAGCCAGATTTTATTTTTTTTGATGCTTGGTGTGGCGGTGCCAGGCCAGTAGCAACCGAAAACTGGAAACCGCCCATGAATACTCTTGAAAAGGATGAAGATCCAGAAGGGATTTGGTCAAAGTGGAGTAACGATGAATTGGCTGGTGATTATCAAACTTTATTCAATAGATTTGATCTGTTGTTGATGATCAAAGTACCGAGCATGGAACATGTCTATGAGAGCAGGTGGCTTCAAGAACAAACTTTAGCAAAAACACTCAAAGACCCTGAATTAAAAAAGAAAATAATGAATAAACAGGAAGTTTTTAGGTTTGTTATGCATTACGAAAGATTAACCCGTTATATATTAGAAGAAATGCCTTCGTTCGCAGATATTGTTCTAGAAAGAGATAAAGGATTTAATTTCTCTTTCCTTAAAACACCTTAGACGTTGATTATATGGGGAATTCTTGACTTCACCCATTCTGGTGTCAAAATGCGCCACCTTCAGCTTTTTGCTGATTGCGGGTACTTATTATGAGTAAAGAAAAACTATCGGGAGCAGAAGCCCTTATGAGATCCCTTCAAGATGAGGGAATAGAGCTAGTGTTTGGGTATCCTGGCGGTGCTTCTCTGCATATTTATGATGCTTTATTCAATCAACAAGCCGTTCAGCATGTTTTAGTTAGACATGAACAGGGAGCAGTTCATGCAGCCGATGGGTACGCAAGAAGTACAGGGAAGGCCGGTGTAGTTTTTGTTACTTCAGGTCCGGGTGCAACTAATGCCATTACTGGCCTGGCCACTGCCCATATGGATTCAACTCCTGTAATAGTTATTTCTGGTCAGGTTAAAAGTCACCTAATCGGAACTGACTCATTTCAAGAAACGGATATGATCGGGGTATCTCGACCAATTGTTAAGCATAGTTTTTTAGCTCAGAGAGCAGAAGACATCCCTATGATCGTTAAGAAAGCATTCCATATTGCGACTACAGGAAGACCTGGTCCGGTGGTTATAGATATTCCTAAAGACGTTACAGATCCAGACTATAAGTTTGATTACAGTTACCCCAAAGATATAGACATAAGATCTTATAAACCAGTAGAAGAAGGTCATTCAGGTCAAATAAGAAAAGCTGCCAAGCTTTTATTAAAGTCAGAAAGACCTGTAATTTATAGTGGAGGAGGCGTAATTCAAAATGATGCCTCTGAAGAATTAACTTCACTAGTTAAATATCTAGATTTCCCAGTAACTAACACTCTTATGGGGTTAGGGGCTTACCCTGGAACAGATAAAAACTTTTTAGGAATGCTAGGGATGCACGGAACTTACGAGGCAAACATGGCCATGCATAACTGTGACTTAATTCTTGCTGTTGGGGCAAGATTTGATGATCGAATAACCAATGATCCAGCTCAATTTGCTTTAGGTGCAAAAAAGATTCACATAGACATAGATCCGGCTTCGCTATCCAAAATAATTAAGGTCGATGTCCCAATAGTAGGTTCAGCTAAAACTTGTTTAGATCAACTATTAAATGAACTTAAGAAAAATGAATCTAAATTAGACAAGAACAAAATTGAGCCTTGGCGTAAACAAATTAAAGAATGGCGTAAAGAGCATGGTTTAAATCATCGAATGTTAAAAGATGCGTCTAACAGCAAAAAAATTCTACCGCAGCATGTAATTCAATCTTTATATAAAGAAACTAAGGGCGATGCTTATGTTACTTCGGACGTTGGTCAACATCAGATGTTTGCTGCCCAGTATTATCACTTCGATAAACCCAGGCGTTGGATTAATTCAGGAGGATTGGGAACAATGGGTTTTGGATTACCTGCAGCTATGGGAGTTCAGTTAGCTTTTCCTAATTCAACGGTTGCCTGCGTAACTGGAGAAGGCAGTATTCAAATGTGTATTCAAGAGCTTTCAACATGTCTTCAATACGATTTACCAATAAAGATTATTAATCTAAATAATTCTTCACTCGGGATGGTGAAGCAATGGCAAGACATGCAATACGGTGGCAGGCTCTCTCAAAGTACTTACGAGGACTCCTTACCCGATTTTGTAAAATTAACGGAGTCTTTTGGCCATGTGGGAATAAAAGTCGAGAAACCTGAAGATTTAGAATCTGCCATGAAGAAATGCTTTGAATTAAAAGATAAATTAGTTTTTCTTGATATTGTCATTGATGAAGATGAGCATGTTTATCCCATGTTAGAGGCTGGCATGGCTATGGATTCAATGTGGTTAGATAAAAAAACAAAGACTTGGAAATGAAGAGAGTTATAGCATTGTTAATGGAAAATCAGCCTGGCGCTTTGTCTAGAGTTGTAGGTCTATTCTCTCAAAGAGGTTATAACATAGAATCATTAATTGTTGCCCCGACTGAAGATCCTTCTTTATCGAGACTAACCATGACGACGGAAGGAGACACTCAAGTCGTTGAGCAAATTACCAAGCAACTAAATAAACTTATTGATGTAGTTAAGGTACTGGACTTATCTTTCGAAGAATATGTAGGAAGAGAACTACTGCTTATTAAAATGGAATTTTCAGAGGAAGCTGAAGCTGAGGTATCAAATTTAGGAGGACAAGTTTTATTCAAAGATGACAATCTTTTAAATGTTGAATTTGTTGGAGCCTCAGAGGAATTAGACGAAATAGTTACCTCATTAGCTAAATTAAACCCTTTAGAAGTAGTAAGAACAGGGCTTTCAGGTATATCCTCTACAACAAAAACCTTAACAATCTAATTTCAGGAGAAAGTTATGCAAATTTATTACGACAAAGATGCTGATCTTGAATCACTAAAAAGTAAAAAGATAGTTGTTGTCGGGTATGGCTCTCAAGGACATGCCCATGCTAACAATCTGAAAGATTCAGGTATGGATGTAAGTGTTGCACTTAGAAAGGACTCTTCCTCTTGGCAAAAAGCTGAAGAGGCAGGGTTTAAAGTTCAAGAGGTAAAAGATGCAGTAAAGGAAGCTGACGTAGTTATGGTCTTGATGCCGGATGAACTTCAATCTTCAACTTACAGTTCTGAAATAAATGAAAATATAAAAAAAGGAGCTGTTTTAGCTTTTGCCCATGGATTTAATATTCATTTTGAAATGATTGTTCCAAGGGAGGATCTGGATGTTGTAATGATTGCTCCTAAGGGGCCGGGTCACACCGTACGATCACAATACGTTGAAGGAGCAGGTGTGCCTTGTTTGATAGCCATTCATAAAGATGTATCAGGAAATGCTAAAGATAGCGCTTTGGCATATGCTTCTGCCATAGGTTCAGGCAGAGCAGGAATTATTGAAACTAACTTTAAAGATGAAACAGAAACGGACCTTTTTGGTGAACAAGCCGTGCTCTGTGGTGGTTTAACCTCCCTCATTCAGGCTGGCTATGAAGTACTAGTTGAAGCAGGTTATCCTCCGGAAATGGCCTATTTTGAATGTCTTCATGAAGTAAAACTAATTGTCGATTTGATATATGAAGATGGATTACAAAATATGCGCTACAGCATTTCCAATACCGCAGAATTTGGAGATTATACGAGTGGACCAAAAATCATCACAGAAGAAACCAAAGAAGAGATGAGGGCAATACTGAAGAGAATTCAGTCAGGTGAGTTTGCAGAACAGTTCATGTCCGATTGCAGACAGAGCAATGACGGTAAGGGCGGTCCGGAGATGAAAAATTACAGAGAGAAAGCTTCTTCACATCCTATCGAAGAAGTGGGCAAAGAACTTAGGGCAATGATGCCATGGATTGCTCAGAATAAGTTGGTGGATAAAGCCAAAAATTAAATCAAGTGCCTAAAAAATCTGAAAACTTAGATCTTTATGATGAACATGAAGAAGTTGTTTCTGAAGATGGAAAAAAAGTTCGAAGACGAGGCATATTTCTATTACCTAATCTTTTAACGACGGCTTCTTTATTTGCAGGATTCTTTTCTATAGTTTCTTCAGTCGAAGGTAACTTTATTTATGCCTGCGTAGCAATATTCGTTGCACAAATTTTTGATGGTTTGGACGGTAGGGTAGCAAGACTGGCTAAGGCAGAGAGTCAATTTGGAGCTCAATACGACAGTCTCAGTGACGTTATTTCATTTGGACTTGCTCCTGCTATCTGTATATTTCTTTGGGGTCTGAATTCATTGGGCCAAGCAGGATGGGTTTTTTCTTTTTTATTTGTTGCCGCAGCAGCCCTTAGACTAGCAAGATTTAATACGAATATCGGCTCAGAAGATAAGTTCTTTAAGGGTCTACCAAGTCCAGTCGCAGCAGGTTTAATTGTCTATTATGTCTGGTACTTAAGTTCTTTAGGTATTCAGGGTGAGAATGTATTTTCAACTTTAGCGATCATAAGTGCAGCTGTAACTGGCTTAGTAGCTATCTTGATGGTAGTTAATGTCCCTTACTATAGTTTCAAAGAGATTGGGATGAAGAGAAGGGTGCCTTTCTTTTCTATATTAATGGTGGTTTTCCTTTTTGCTTTAATTTCTCTTGATCCACCTTTGGTTCTTCTTACTTGTGCACTTCTTTATATTTTATCCGGCCCTGTTATTTGGATAGTAAAAACCTTACGGAAGTAACTTATTCATTGTAAGATTCGCCCTCCACGCAAGTGGGTCTGTAGCTCAGTTGGTTTAGAGCGCACCCCTGATAAGGGTGAGGTCGGCTACTTTATTTTTATCTTTTTTATTGCATGCAGAAATAAAAGAATTAACTATTCTTCATACCAACGATTTACATTCTCACCTTTTCCCCCATATTGAAACTTGGATAAGTGATACTAGAGAAGTAGGAGGCTTTGCAAACTTAGCAACTCTAGTAAAAAGAGAAAAAGCAGCTAACTCAGATACCATCTACATTGATTCTGGAGACTATTTCTCTGGACCTTACTTAAGCACTCTGACAAAAGGCAAGGCAGTTATTAATTCTATGAATTTTCTTGGGTTAGATGCAGCCTGTATCGGAAATCATGAGTTTGACCATGGTTGGGACAATATGCTTGAACAAATGCAGGAAGCTACTTTCCCAATTTTGAATGGCAATATATTTTTTGAAGGCACTAATGAACTGGTTTGGAATAATCCTTATCTAGTGATAGAAAAAGGTGGCATAAAAATTGGTTTAATTGGCCTTCACGGAAAGTTTGCCTTTTATGACACTATCAACTTTAAGATGACTCAAGGTATCGAAGCCAGAAACGAAGAAGAATATTTAAGAAAATATATTGCAGAACTTGAACCTATTACTGATTTAATAATTCTTAGCATTCATCAAGGCATGCCAGGCAGGCAATCCAGCCTTGGAAAGACTGATGTAGAGAGGAGTCTTCGTAAAGACATCATGCTGGCTAAGAATGTTCCCGGTGTAGATGTAATCATTTCAGGACATGCTCATCAGGGCACTCCTAAAGCTCTCGTATCAAATGGAACTATCATAGTTTCAACAAATGCTTATACAACTGAACTAGGAAAGCTAAAAATAAAATACGATACAGAAAAAGACCAAATCATCTCGCATTCAAATAAGCTAATAACTATTTTCGATGATGAAATAGAAGACGACCCAGATATGCTTAGAGAGATTAAGTTTTGGCAAAAGGAAGTAGAAAAAATAGCTTCAATTCCAGTCTTCACTTCTACCAAGAAATTAGTTCGAGCATATGGAAAAGAATCGAATATGGGTAATCTCTTTGCTGACGCTGTTGCTGCTTCAGATGAAAGGATAGATGTTGCAGTTATAAATAGTGGGGCTCTTAGGCAGGATATTGGTGCCGGAATTGTGACTAAAGGAGACTTGATCTCTGCTTTTCCTTTCCCCAATACTTTAGTTATGACTAAGTTGAAAGGTATCCAAGTCAGAGAAATTTTTAACCATGCCGCTGGCATGACAAATGGAGTATTACAAATATCTGAAAATTCTAGGTACTCTTTTACCCCCGGTGAACAAGTGCATGAGATCTGGATTAAAGGTGAATTGGTTGCAGATGAAAAAGAATATTGGGTTGCGGCCCCAAATTTTGTTACTCAAGGGGGTGACGGGTACTGGGAATTTCAAAATGCAATAGAATATATTGATACCGGAGTTGTAATTGTAGATGCTGTTGAAGATTTCATACAAGGCGAAGAAATGTATGAGCCTAAATATGAAGGCAGAATACTTCTTAAATAAGAAACAGAAGTAGCTGATAACCTCTTTAAAAATTCAAGTCTTCCCAGAACCATTTATAAGAGATAAAGTTATTAGAGGAATATGATATGAAGATTCTAAGAATTAGTTTAATTAGCCTACTAGTTGTCTACATAGGCCTGGTTGTTTTGTTTGAGTCTTGGTTAGGTTACTCTCAACCCACCAATGCAAATAGTTTAGTAATTACAACTCTTGATAGTGGGGAACCGAAGGACAGAGTACTTTCGGCAGTAAATAATGACGGCAAACTTTATGTTTCAGCAAACCATTGGCCTCGTGCTTGGTATAGACAAGCCTTAACTAATCCTAATGTGGAAGCATTGTATAAAGGAGAGAAAAATTCTTATTTAGCCGTTCCTGTTGAAGGCGAAGAACATGATAGGCTTATGCGAGAACATGCCCATCCCTTAACTTTTAGGATATTAACAGGCTTTCCTCCTAGGTATTTTATTCGTTTAGATCTGAAGGACTAAGTTAACCTTAATCAAACTTTTATTAGTCTGTTTTTTATGACAGTATTGATTATATGAAGAAATTTTTTGTGTTGTTAGTAAAAACAATAGGTGGAGTTGTCGGTCTAATTGTTTTAGTTGTGTTCTCTATTTTTGCCGTGGCTAGATTCAGCGATGGTCCTATAGGTGATGGACCACCTTTAGAAATGGTAACTGC
>LUQU01000059.1 GCA_001628005.1 SAR86 cluster bacterium REDSEA-S09_B4 | reverse complement strand
TATCAGAGGTACTGCGTACTCTGATTTAATCTTAGCTAATATTTCCAAGCCTTTTTCAAGGCCCGGGCCTCTGTAAGAATCTACCGATGACCTGTTTGCTTTGTCATATGAAGCTTTGAAAATAAAAGGAATACCTAGGTCCTTAGTTACCTTTTTTAACTCTTCTGTTACTTCATTAACTATACTTTCATCTTCCAAAACATTAAGGCCTGCAATAAGAGTAAAGTTTGATTCATTGCTTAATGAAATGTCATTTACTTTTACTTCTTTCATTTTAGTTACTTAATCTATTCTGTTTTTGATTGTTTGCTGCTTCAATAAAACCTTTAAACAAAGGATGGCCATCTCTTGGATTAGAGGTAAATTCAGGATGGAATTGACACCCAACAAACCAAGGGTGTTCGTTGATTTCAATCACTTCAACAAGATTCTTATCTTTAGACTTTCCAGCAATATTAATGCCTGCAGATTCTATTTGTTCGACATAATGGTTATTCACTTCATATCTATGCCGATGCCTTTCATGTATAGAGCTCTGACCATAAAGAGAACTTGTTAAAGAGTTACCAGAAAGTAAGCATTCTTGGGAGCCTAAACGCATTGTTCCGCCAAGATCTGAATTTTCATCACGTTTTTCAATTTCACCGTCTGAGTCCATCCATTCATGTATCAATCCAATAACTGGATGATTAGTCTTATTATCAAATTCACTGCTATTTGCATCTTTGAGCTTTAAAACATTTCTTGCAAATTCTATGACCGCAACTTGCATCCCTAAACAAATTCCAAGATACGGAATTTTATTTTCTCTTGCATATTCTGCAGTTGTTATCATGCCTTCAATTCCTCTATGTCCAAAGCCGCCTGGTACTAGAATGGCATCTACTCCATTTAAGACTTTTTTCACATTATTAGGTTCAATAATCTCCGAATCCACATAATCTATATTAATCTTTAGTTCGTGCTGTATACCACCATGAACTAAAGCTTCGTTAAGAGACTTATAAGCATCCTTAAGATCCATGTATTTTCCTACCATTGCTATTGCTACTTCATTTGTAGGGTTGGTATGGGCTTCAGTTACAGTTTTCCAATCATTTAGTTCTGGTTTCTTACAAGACAGATGTAGCTTGTCCGTAACAATATCATCAACTTTCTGACGATTTAACTGAATAGGAATTTTGTATATAGATTTAACATCAGGTAAAGAAATAACACTTTGTTTTTCAACATTAGTAAACAAAGCTATTTTTTCTCTAGCTTCCTCAGATAGCTCCTTATCTGATCTACAAATAAGTAAATCTGGCTGAAGACCATGAGATAACATCTCTTTAACAGATCTTTGAGTTGGTTTTGTTTTAGTCTCCCCAGCAGCCGCAATGTAAGGAACAAGAGTTAGATGCATAAATAAAGTTCTTTGAGAACCCAATTCAAGTTTCATTTGCCTGATAGCTTCTAAAAAAGGTTGTGATTCTATGTCCCCAACTGTACCCCCAATCTCCACTATAGCTACTTCTGTATCTTTTGATCCTTTAATAATTCTTCTTTTAATCTCATCGGTTATGTGAGGTATAACCTGGACAGTGCCTCCAAGGTAATCTCCTTTTCTTTCATTTTTTAAAACAGTTTCATACACCTGTCCTGTAGTAAAATTATTATCTTTAGACATTTTAGATTTTATAAACCTTTCGTAATGCCCTAAATCTAAATCAGTTTCAGACCCATCTTCAGTAACAAAAACTTCACCATGTTGAAAAGGGCTCATAGTTCCCGGATCCAAGTTAATATAAGGATCCAGTTTCATTATAGTTACCTTAATGCCTCTGCTTTCTAGTAAAGCACCCAACGAAGCTGAAGTGATACCTTTGCCTAGAGAAGACACCACTCCTCCAGTGACAAAAATAAATCTAGTTTCTGAATTTCCCATCAAACTATCAAACAGAAAAAAGTTTCTGCACGATGGCACTACAGATTAACAAAAAGTTGATTACGTCACAACGTAATAATGTTTAGATGAGTATCTAAAAATTACAGATCAATCATCGTCATTGTCTTCATAATACTGCGGAGGATACCTTTCTTCCCTCGCTAGATTTTCAAACTTAGCCACAGAATCTCTAAAAGCCAGTGAAGTTGCTCTAGTTGGTCCATTTCTTTGTTTGGCTATATTAATCTCAGCCTTACCTTTATTTTCGAGGTCATTTTTATCGTAGTATTCATGTCTGTATAGAAAGGCAATCACATCTGCATCTTGTTCTATTGCCCCTGAATCTCTTAAATCTGCAAGAATGGGCCTTTTATTAGGTCTAGATTCAACTGCCCTATTTAATTGAGAAAGAGCAACTATAGGTACATCCAGTTCTTTTGCGAGAGCTTTTAGTGATCTACTTATTTCACTAATCTCAGCAACTCTATTATCACTTTTGCCATGAACTTGCATTAACCCAATATAGTCAACAACAATCATCGCTAGGTCTTTGTTTTCTCTTTTAATTCTCCTTGCACGAGATCTTAATTCTGAAGGACTAAGAGCAGGGGTATCATCAAGTAAAATATTTTTACTACTTAGTAAGCTTAAAGCTTTATCTATACCCTCCCAATCATTTTCTTGAAGTTGTCCTCTCATTAACCTTTGTAGATCAATATTTGCTATGCTAGAAATAAACCTTCTTACTACTTGTTCTGCAGACATCTCCATACTAAAGATTAGTACTGTCTGATCTGTTTCTCTTGCTACATTCTCAGCTATATTAAAAGCTAAAGCTGTTTTTCCCATTGAGGGTCTTCCAGCAATAATGATGAGATCCGATCTCTGAAAACCTAAAGTAATTTCATCAATCTCCGTGAACCCTGTACTAACTCCTACTAGAGATTCTCCAGATTCATTTGATTCTTGTATATTGGAATAAACTGGACCCAATAACTCCCTTATGCCTCTTGGCCCAGATGACCTTTTAACATCGTCTCTTAAACTTAAAATACTTTCTTCAGCATTATCTATAATCTGATCACTGCTCGAAGAATCCGCCTCTCTTGCATTCTGAGCTATCTGATCTACAGTCGTTATAAGTCTTCTTAAATTGGACCTTTGTTTTATTATCTCAGCATAACTTTCTATATTAGCAATCGTGGGAGTTTCTTCTCCAAGAAGCTGGATATAGTTTTTTCCTCCTAAGTTATCTAGTTCAGGTAAATCTCCATTCCCTTCCAGAGTCTCTATTACTGTTACAAAGTCTATTGGTTTTCCTGAATCTTGGAGATTTCTTATTGTTTTGAATATTAACTTGTGCTCATTTTGGTAAAAGTCTTCTTCTAAAACGAGTCCAGCAACTAAATCCCAAGCATCATTTTTAAACATGATGCCTCCTAATACTGCTCTTTCTGCTTCTACTGAAAAAGGAAGCTGTTCATTGGAGGTAAGGTTTTGGGGCATGAAAAATTATTACTCTGAGCTTTTTTAATAAGCTCTAATTCTCCCACTGGATCAGATTTAAAACAATAGAAACTTACACTATTCTTCAGCTGAGACAGTAATAGAAATTTCTTGAACTACTTCTGGATGAAGCTCTATGTCGAGTTGATATTCTCCAAGCTCTTTTAAGGTGCCCTCTGGTAATCTAATAGTTCCTTTTTCTACTTCTAAACCTAGAACATTTATTGCATCTGATATTTCTCTAGTTCCAATAGAGCCATATAAAGTTCCTTCCTCAGAGACAGGTACAGGAATAGAAATTTTAAGAGATTTTAATTTATCAGCAAGTTCTAAAGCTGAAGATTTTCTTTCTGATTCTGCTGCTTCCAAAGACGCTTTTCTTTGCTCGTACTCTGCTTTATTTTCTTCATTTGCCCTAATTGCCTTTCCTGTGGGTATGAGAAAATTCCTGGCATAACCAGGTTTAACAATAACTAAATCTCCCGGATCTCCTAATTTGGTAATTTTTTCTAAAAGAATAATTTCCATGTCTTATTTGTAATGTGCATCTGTATAAGGTAAAAGAGATAGATGTCTAGCACGTTTTATAGCCCTAGTAAGTTGCCTTTGAAATTTAGCTGAGGTGCCAGTAACCCTCGCAGGCATAATTTTTCCTGTTTCAGTTATATACTCTTTTAATAAACTAATATCTTTATAATCTATTTCTTCGATACCTAGAGCTGTAAATTTACAAAACCGTCTTCTATTTTCTTGGTTCGAAGGTCTTTTTTTAAATTTTTTCTTTTGCTTTCTTGCCATAATTTTATTCTGTAGGTAACTCGCTCTTTCCCTTAACAGGTTCTTCTGTGCTCTCTTTAACAGAAGTTTCTTCTTCTTTTGTTGCAGCACTTAGGGGTTTAGATTCTGATTCCCTTGTCTTGTTATTTTCTTTTGAATATTCAATCTCATCTTCTTCAGTCTGCTTAGATAAAGCTGACAAATCAGCTTCAGCTTTATTTTTAGATAACACAAGACTTCTAATTATCGAATCATTAAATTTAAAGGATGACTGGATTTCAGAGATTGCTTCTTTTTTACATTCTACATTTAACAAAGCGTAGGAAGCTTTAAATTGATCGTGTATTGGATAAGCTAACTTTCTTCTTCCTATATTCTCTAAACGATGAACTTTTCCTCCTGATTCAGTAACTATGGAAGAAAATTTATTTAAAACGGATTGAGTTTGATCAGATTGATCAGGATGAACTAAAAAAACTATTTCGTAATGTTTCATTTATACCTCTCGGGTTTTTAGCTCGTTACCTTAAATAAACAACGAGCAAGGTATTAAGGCTGGGCATTCTATTTGAGCTTATTGCTTGACGCAAGCCGTATTTAAAATTCTAGTTATTAAACTATTAAAATTGATACCCTTAAAAGACGCCGATTTTGGAACTAAGCTGGTTTCTGTTAGGCCAGGTACAGTATTGACCTCAATAATTTGGAAATTATTGTTTCTATCTTTAATCAAATCAACTCTACCCCAACCTTCACAACCCAAACAAGAAAAAGCATTTAAAGAAAATTCTTTGACTGTATCAAATTCTTCAGGATTTAAATCTGATTTTAAGTATTCAGTATCTTCTCTCAGGTATTTAGCTTCGAAGTCGTAGAATAAATTTTTTGGTCTGATTGTAATAGGTGTAAGAATCTCTTCTCCTAGTATAGGAACAGTAATTTCATCCCCTTCAACAAAGGCTTCCACTATAAGAATATCGTCATATTCGATTGCCTTCTTCATAGCATCTTCTAAAGAAGTTTCTTCTTCAGGATGAACAATGCTAATACCAAAACTTGATCCCTCTCTTGCTGGTTTTACCACAAATGATGCCTCAAGAGGGCTAACATCATTTTCTCCAGATAAAAAAGGAGTAGTTTCTAAATTAGGTGTACCAGCATCTCTAATTTCAACGAAATCAGGAGTTGGTAAGGATAGGTCTCTCCAAATTTTTTTTGTTTCCGCTTTATTCATTGCAACTTCACAGGCACCAGAGTTACTTCCAGTAAATTGGATATTATTTTCTTCTAATATCTTTTGAATATAACCATCCTCTCCGCCTCTTCCATGCAATGCTATAAAAACTAGATCTAGAGAATTAATTATCTTTTCAATCTCTTCTGGAGAAGTTAGATCAACGCCCCTAACCTTCAGGCCTAAAGACTCAATAGAGTCAGTAACCGCCCTACCTGTTTTCAAAGATATCTCTCTTTCTGCAGACCACCCCCCCATCAAAACAGTTATTTCCCTATTAACTAAAGCATCAAGATTATTGTCAGCCATTATTATTTAATCTTTTTAATTAATTTGTCTGAAATCTCAGAAATATTTCCAGCTCCCTGAATTAATAAAACTCCTTTTTCCTTTGAAATAATATTTTCTATTAATTCATATGCGTGAGTATTGGATTGAGCTAAAAAAACATCTTCAACACCTGTATTTTTAATACTTTGAAGTAGCGTACTAGAACTTATCCCTTCTATAGAATCTTCCCCTGCTGAATATATCTCTAGTAGAATTAATCTTTCTACCGACTTAAGAACTTCTACAAATTCCTCAAACAAGTCTTTAGTTCTTGTAAATCTATGGGGTTGAAAAACCATGATTATTTCTGATTCAGGGAAAGATTCTCTTAAAGTTAAAACCGTATTTTTGATCTCCGTGGGATGATGACCATAATCATCTATAACAATTGTCTGGTCTAATTTCCCTAAAAACTGCATTCTCCGACTAATACCAGAAAATTTTTCTAATGCAGATTGGACATTTATTAATGATATGCCCTCCTCTATGGCCAATACAGAAGCGGCTGTTGCATTAAGTACATTGTGCTTTCCGGGTAAATTTAACTTGAAGTTAGAAGTTACACCTTCATCATTTGTTAAAGTGAATTCAGAGCTAAAAGATGAAGTTTTATAATTATCCACTACATAATCATTGTGATCATCAAAGCCATAAAGAATTGTCTTTCTTGAAAATGAGGGCATTAATTTTTGAATAATAGGATCATCTCCACAAGCAACTAGAAGACCATTAAATGGAAGTTTTTTTACAAATTTAATAAATGCCTCTTCTAGATTATTCATTTCATTTTCATAATTCACTAAGTGATCGGCATCTATATTTGTAATAATTTCAAGAGAAGGCTGTAGCATTAAAAAAGACTTATCGCTTTCATCTGCCTCTGCCAGTAAATAATCTCCTGTTCCTAACTTTGCGTTAGACGCAAAGCTATTAATAATGCCACCATTAATAAAGGTAGGGTCCAACATTGCTTCAGTCATAATAGAGGCTAAGATACTAGTAGTTGTTGTTTTTCCATGTGTTCCTGCTATTGCCACGCCTCTTTTCATATTCATTAAGCTTGACAAAAGTTCAGCCCTTTTAAGGATAGGTAAACCTAACTCCTGAGCTTTTATAAGCTCAACATTCTCTTCTCCTATCGCAGTAGACAGAATTATCATGTCTTGACTATCTACATTATTTTCTTCATGACCGATTCTTACGTCTATTCCCAAGGACTTAAGTCTTTCAGTGACAGCAGAATCTAACAAGTCTGATCCAGAAACTTCATAGCCTAAGTTAAACAGGACTTCAGCTAAACCGCTCATACCACTACCACCTATACCTATAAAAAAGATTTTATTAGGTGTCTTTTTTGATGGATTCATTTATTTTTTTTAAAATTACTTTCGTTACTTCTTGATTATCGGCAAGTTTAGCTGAATTAATCATAGATAGTCTCTCTTCTTTATTAACTGAGAGCCTTGTTAATAAAGAAGCTAATTTAGAAATATTCTTGTTATCAGACTCTAAAACTCTCGCAGCTCCTAGACTTTCTAGATATTTAGCATTTAAAGTTTGATGATCATCTGTTGCCCAAGGCAGAGGGAGCAAAATGCTAGGGGTGTGGGTGATTAGTAATTCGGAAACAGTCATAGCTCCAGCTCTACTAATCACTAAATCACAATTTGAATAAACCTCACCCATATTCTTTATAAATGATTCAACCTTAAAATTAATATTTAGGTCTTTATAAAAATTATTTAGCTCCTCCCTGTCAGCTTTACCAGTTTGGTGGACTATTTCCCAATTTTTTTTATCTTTAACTTCACTCAAAGAATCCATTACCAATGAATTAAGTTGAGTTGATCCCTGACTGCCACCTAATATCAATAGTTTAAACTTATTAGTTGGATTCTCTGCTTTATTTGTATGAGTAAAAGAAGTTATTTCTTGCCTTACTGGATTCCCTACAAAATTAACATTCTCAAGATTTCTTTTGAAGGATTTAGGGAACCCTTCAAAAACTTCTGTAGCAAGATTAGCTAATAATTTATTAGCTGTGCCTGCTACGCTGTTTTGTTCATGAATAAATAAAGGAACTCTTACCATAAATGAAGCAAAACCAGGTCCCAAACTTAGATATCCTCCAAAACAAAAAATAAACCTAGGTTTAATTTTTAATAAGATGATGATGGAATTGATAAAAGAGGTTATTAAATAAAAAACTGAGAGGATTTTTTCTATAAGATTTTTTTTTCTAAAACCTGAAGATTTTATTGGCTCAAACCTAAATCCTTCTATCTTGGAAAACTCATGCTCTAAAGAATTTTCTTTTCCTATCCAATATATCTGAACGCCAGAATTTTTAAACTCTCTAGCAACCTCTAGAGCAGGGTAAACATGACCACCAGTGCCTCCTGCTACAAACAATGCCTTCATTAAAAGCTCACCCTTCTAGAAATATTTACTGATGGCATAGCAGACTTTGTTTCTTGATCGACTCTAAGAACTAATGCACACAAACAACACATGATGAGTAAATTTGTACCTCCATAACTTAAAAAAGGCAATGTAAGACCTTTGGTAGGTAATAATCCAGTTGCAACACCAACATTAATAAAAGTATGGAGACCAATTAATATTGCAACCCCATAAGCAACAAAAAAACCAAAGTATAAGTTTCTTTCTAGTGCCTTTCTTCCTATATAAAAGGATCTAAAAGAAATAAAAAATAAGGTAGAAATAATTAATATCGCAGTAAAAAGGCCCATTTCTTCAACAATAACTGAAAAAATAAAATCGGTGTGAGCATCAGGCAAATAGCCTAATTTCATCAGACCTTCTCCTAAACCTACACCAAACCATTCCCCTCTCCCAATAGCCATTAAAGACAAAGTTAATTGATATCCACCGCCAAAAGGATCTGTCCATGGATCTATAAAAGAAATAATTCTTTCCCACCTCCAATCAACAAAAATTATTAAAGCTGATAAACCAATTAAACCTAAACCTATAACAAGAAGAAACTGTTTCATCTGAGCACCTGCTACAAAAAGCATGCCAAGCACAGTAGCGAAAATAACAGCTGAAGTACCAAGATCAGGCTGTATAAGTATTAGTGAAACTATTAAAACAATCAAAACTGCAGGTCTAAAAAAACCAAACCAATTTGATTGCAGGTCTTTTAGACGTCTCACAGAATATCCAGCAATGTAAACGATGCTTAAGAGCTTCATTATCTCTGAAGGCTGTAACCCGATGGGACCGATACGTATCCATCTGTGTGAGCCATTAACTTCAATGCCTATTCCAGGAATAAAAACCATGATTAATAAAAGAATTCCAAGTCCCAAAAACAAACGATCAAAAGTCTCCCAAAATGCTAAAGGTATTGACAGAAATAGAGAAAATAGAAATAAGCCAGCTATTAAATGGACAAACTGTTTTTTAGTGAAGTTTAAGGGCTCTCCTGTTAAAGAATCCGAAAATTCAATTGATGCTGTAGCAACGGCTAAAAGACCAAAAAGACTTAAAAAGAGAAATAGCCCAAAAAAAATAAAATCAATTTTTTTAAAATCAGGTAACGAAAAATATTTTTCTAAATTAGCAAACATACTAATTAAATCCAGTTAACTTCCTAAACTTATCTCCCCTTTCTCTGAAGTCTAAAAACATATCAGTACTTGCACATGAAGGAGAAAGAAGGACTACATCTCCTGCTTGACAGAAAGAATTTGACTGGTTAATTGCTTCTTCAAGATCTGCAACTAAAGAACAATCTGCCATTTCACCAATCGCTTTAAGAATTTTTTCTTTATCGCTTCCGTATATCAATATCTTTTTAGTAGAGTCCAGATCTTCTTTACTAATCTTAGAAAAATCTTGATCTTTAGAATCACCACCACAGATTAAAACAACTTTATTACTACCATAAGATTTTTCGGCAGATTTAATTGCAGTTAATAAAGAAGAAATATTAGTACTTTTAGAGTCATTTATGTAAGTAAGCCCATTACGTGAACCTAAAATTTCAAACCTGTGTTTAAGTCTCTTAAAAGTTATTAAAGCCTCAACGCATTTGTTTATTAAATCAGGCTGCTCAACTAGTACTTCGCTTAAAGCTCTTTTATTTTTTAAAGCTTCAAAAACTAATACAACACTTAAAACAGCTTGAATATTTAATATTTCATGATGAGGCCATTTATTTTTGAATAAATTATAAATTTCCTTTTCAAAAGGTTTAGTTAAGTCTTCAAAACTGAAAATTTGTTCTCCAATAGAGTCTATTGATATTAAAATCTCTTTTACAGTGAGGCCTACAGAACAGCCAAAAAGTACTTTTTCCTTTACTTTTTTGTAGCTTTCAAAAGAATGATGCCGATCTAAGTGGTCTTGTTCTACATTTAACAAAACTCCAATATCAGATTTGAGATTCTTGATGTGTTCAAGATGAAAGCTTGAAAGTTCTACAATAGATACGTCTTGTTTTTTATTAAGTGTATCTAGAACAGGAGTTCCGATATTGCCACTGCAAATTATTTGTTCAGTTTCATAAATATTGTTAAGTACATGCCCAATCATGGAAACAACAGTGGTCTTTCCATTCGTCCCAGTTATAAATATTTTTTTTGATTTAGATTCTTTTGTAAAAATTTCTATGTCAGTAAGAATTTTAATTCCTTTTTTTCTACCAGCTACGAGTATCTCGTTTCCATAATCTATGCCAGGACTAACTAAAATTGTATTTACCTGATCTAAAACTCCCACATCAAATTTACCGAGAAGCAAATTATCATTATTTAGATTATTGAATTCCGATAAACCAGAAGGTCTATCTCTGGAATCCATGATTACTGCAGATATATTTTTTTTATTTAGATACCTCAAGTAAGAGGCTCCAGTTGCACCGAAACCTAGAATAAGATGCATAAATTTTACTCCACCCAGAATTTATCTAAGCTTTAGAGTTACTAGCCCAATTAAAACTAACATAAAAGTAATTATCCAGAATCTAACGATGACTCGGGGCTCGGGCCACCCCTTAAGCTCGTAGTGGTGATGGATTGGAGCCATTTTAAAAACTCTCTTTCCAGTTAATTTAAAAGAAGTGACCTGTACAATAACTGAAAGCGTTTCCACAACGAAAACACCTCCCATTATTAACAATACATATTCATGCCTGATTATTACTGCGACTATCCCTAGGGCAGCACCTAATGCTAGAGAACCTACATCTCCCATAAAGACTTGGGCAGGATAGGTGTTATACCAAAGAAACCCAATGCCTGAACCTACCAAAGCACCGCAAAAGATTAACATCTCACCCGTTCCAGGAAGAAAAGGAATATTTAAGTATTCAGCATAAATAGTATTACCAGCAGCATATCCTATGAGACCTAGTCCACCCGCAACCATTACACACGGAAGAATAGCCAGGCCATCTAGTCCGTCCGTAAGATTAACTGCATTGCTTGACCCAATAATTACTAGATAAGAAAGAATAATAAAACCAAAACCCATGGGTATAGATATATTTTTGAAAAATGGAACAATGAAGCTTGTTTCACTTATATTCTCTGAGCTATAAAAAAGAAAAATAACAGCTGTTAAGGCTATTAAACTTTGCCAAAATATCTTAGCTAAAGGGGAAAGGCCCTTACTTGACTCGAATCGTAACTTGTACAAATCATCTACCCATCCTAAAGCGCCAAATAATGTTGTTACACCTAATGCTACCCATAAATACCTATTCTCTAGATCACCCCATAATATCGTGCTAATAAATATAGATGCCAAAATAAGTGTTCCACCCATAGTGGGGGTTCCCTTCTTTGATAGATGAGTTGCAGGTCCTTTTTCTCTTATAACTTGACCTACTTCAATAGCTTGCATTTTATTTATGAATCTTGGTCCTAAAATTAATGAAACTAATAAAGCAGTTAGTGTTGCAAATATAGCTCGAAAGGATAAGTAGTCGAAGACCCTCAATGGCCCATAACTATCAGAAAAGAAATCTAATAATTCAACTAACACTTAAACCTTTAATTTATCAGAAATATAATCCATACCTGTGGACCTAGAACCTTTAACCAAAATTATAGAGTCTTTGGTCAGTTTAGTGTTCAAGTATTCTAATAATTTATCTTTAGAAGAAAACTTGATTCCAATATCAGAAATATACTTTAAGCCCTCTTTCCATAAATCACCGATACACAAGAATTCTTCAACTTTACCTAGAGCATATTCACAAATCTCAACATGGTAATTTTCCTCTTGTTTACCTAATTCACCCATTTCTCCAGCAATAAAAATTCTATTCTTTCCATGCATATCACCTAAAACATCTAAAGACTTCTTCATAGACTCTGGGTTAGCATTATAGGAATCATCTATCAGAACTGAATCTTTTAGAGCTTTTTTTACTTCCATTCTTCTCTTAGGAAAAGCTATGTTGCTTAAATTAACACTAACTTCTTCAAGTTCTATATTAAGAGCATGGCAAACAGATAGAGCAGCAGTAGCATTCAAGCAGTTATGTGAGGCAATTCCTTTCATAAAACATTTAATAGACTTCTCAACATAATTTAAGTCAAAAGAAATTTCGTTTTTTAATAGGTCTGTTCGAATATTACTCAAACGGATATCAGAGTCTTGATGAAACCCGAACGAAATAATTCTCCTACCCTCACTTCTTTCTTTCCAATAAAAAAAGAACTCTGAGTCGCGAGGCAATACGGCAATGCCGTTCTTGTGTAAATGCTCTAGAATGAAACTTTTTTCTTGCGCTACTTTCTCCACTGAATCTAATTTTTCTAGATGAGAAGCCGCTGCATTTATAATCAAGGCAACATCAGGCTTAACTTTAGTCGATAAGTTATTTATTTCTCCTGGGGAGTTAGTACCAAGCTCTACAACTGCATACTTATGATCGTTCGAAAGCGAGGATAATGTTAAAGGCACTCCTATATGGTTATTTTTATTGCCTTTAGTTTTATGGCATCCATCTTTTTGAAGCAAGCTATAAATAATTTCTTTGGTGGTTGTTTTTCCATTACTTCCTGTCAACCCAATAACCTTTCCAGTAAATATATCTCTTTGATATTTGGCTAAATGATCTAAGAATTTATAGCAGTCATTAACGAGAAAGTAAGGTTTATCTATAGAAATATCCTTTTCTACTACAAGGGCTGTTGCACCTTTCTCTTTTGCTTCTATTAGATAATCATGACCATCATTTGAAGGCCCCTTTAGGGCTATAAATATATCATTTGGTTTTAGAGTTCTGGAATCAATGCTTATTCCATTAAAAGTCTCCTTTCCGGTACCTCCTACTAGTTGTATATCTAATTCTTTAGCTATCTTCAATAAAGATAAATTGTTTTTTCCCTTAGACATCTTTAAGAAAATCCTTTACTTGTTGATGGTCACTAAATTTGATTCTTTTGCCCAAGATATCTTGATAATCTTCATGTCCTTTACCAGAAATTAGAAGAATATTGCTTTCACCACTAGCCTTAATTTTATTAAGGCAGTAAGAGATAGCTTCCTTCCTGCTGTTTATAAATTTAACCTTTTTCTTATTTTTTATGCCTTTTTGAATATCTTTAATAATATCTAATTCATTCTCAGATCTAGGATTATCATTAGTAACTATTAAAAAATCAGATAGTGATTCAGCAATTTTTCCCATTTTTGGTCTTTTATCTTTATCTCTTTCTCCTCCGCAACCAAAAATACACCAAAGTTTATGTTCCTTATACGCAACTTTTAACTCCATTAGAGAAGTCTCTAACGCTTCAGGGGTGTGGGCGTAATCTATAAAACAAACATCTTTCTTGCTTAAATTGATTAAGTCCATTCTTCCTTTTGGAAATTTTAAATCTTTTAATTTTGGATAAACTTTATCTAAATCAAAGCCCCTAGAAATCAAAGCAGCTACTGCACATACAGCATTTGAGGCCAACGGTCGGGAGATCGTATTTAATGAAAATTTTACGTTTTTCTTGGGTGTATTAAGACTTACATCAATATATCTATTTGTTGATCTTGAAAAGGAATATTTAAAATCAGCGCCTACCTCACTAGAAACTGAAAAATAAGAACAAGATTTGTTTGTAGTTTGAAGATCCTTATATATTTCTTTTCCCAATATGTTGTCAGTATTTAAGATTATATTTTTAGGTTTAAGTTCATAGAAAAGCTTTTTTTTAGCTTCTTTATAATTTTTAATATTTTTATGATAATCCAAGTGATCTTGAGAAAAACTAGTCAAAATTGCTGTATCTATGGAAGTACCATCTACACGATGTTGATCAAGTCCGTGGGAAGATACTTCAAAAGCTACCTGCTGAGTATTTTCTTTTACCATCTGATGAAAATATCTTTGTAAACTAATTGGATCAGGTGTGGTTAGAAGAGATGAATGATTAACAGCTTTTCCATCAAAAGAAACTTCAATGGTACTGATATACCCGCATTGATAATCAATTAATTGTGCTATTTGAGAAATCAATTCTACACATGAAGTTTTTCCATTAGTGCCTGTTACTGCAAATGTCTCAAGATTTTTAGATGGATCATTAAATAGCCTTGAACTAATAACGCCTAGATTTTTTTTCAAATCTTTTAAATAAAAAATACTTGGATCCAAATTTGGATCTGACAGGTGAAATACAAACTCTTTACTGTCCGTTAAGCAAAATACTGCCCCTTTTTTAAAAGCTTCTTCAATAAAATGATTTCCGTTAGCTTTTTCGCCAGTAAGAGCACAAAAAAGAAAGCCTTCACCGATTTGCCTGCTATCTAAACTAATTCCTTTGATTAAAAGATTTTTGAAATTACCTAGATTCTCTTTCGTTAGACCCGACAAGAGATCGTCTAGACGAATTAAGTTAGAAGAAATCTGTTTCATTAAGTTCCTGATTCTAAAGCATGTATAGATTGACCTACCACTTTAGAAAAAATCGGAGCAGCAACGGAACCTCCAGAATGAATATCACTTGTTATTCCATGTAAAACGATAACAGCCAAAAGAGAGGGATTTTTAGCCGGAACAAATCCTGCAAAGCTAGCAGAATAACTAGTTTGTCCATTTCTTTCTTTTTCTGCTGTTCCCGTTTTACCAGCCACTACCCTACCCTCTATTCTAGCTTTTTTGGCAGTCCCTGATTTGGAGTTTACAGCTTCAATTAACATAGAATTAATTAAACTAACTGTACTCTCTGCAAGAACTTTTTTATCTGGCTTTGGACTGGTTAAAGCTTCATCATAAAAAAGGTTTAATTCTTTATAGACACCTTCATTGGCAAATACTTGATAAGCTTGGGCTAGTTGTATGGCGGTCATAGAAATTCCATATCCATAACAAGAACTTACTTTATCTCTTTTACTCATAGCAGATGCTTGTGGTAAGAATCCTTCTCTAGAAGGTATTAAAATATTTACGGGTTGTGCGCCTATTCCAAAATCTGAAAATACTCCAAGCAGATTTTCAGGCTGTTGATCTCTGCACAACTTCACCATTCCAACATTGCTTGAATGAGAGATAATCCCGGATAAAGTTAAATTTCCATAATCTCTGAAGTCACTGGTTTTATACCCTTCGTATTCTATCCATCCTGGAGAAGTATTGATTCTTGATTCCATATCAACTTTCTTTGATTCTAAGATAGCCGCCATAGCAATAGGTTTAACTACTGAACCTGGTTCAAAAACATCAACGGTTGCTCTATTTCTAAAAACACTAAGATCTTGAATCCCTTTTCTATTCGAAGGATTAAAAGTTGGGTAATTACTTAAAGACAGAATCTCGGCTGTTTTGGGATCTATGATTACAATACTTCCGGATTCAGCTTCATATTTTTCAACTGCTTTTTTTAACTCATGATGTGAAATAGATTGTAAGCGGATATCAATTGTCAATTTTAAATCCACTCCCTGAGTGGGTGACTTTCTTTCCCCTCCTATAGCACCTATGGGGCTTTTGAAGCCAATAAATCCTCCATCCTTACCTTTTAATATTTTATTAAAAACCAACTCACTACCTTGAATACCCTTCCTGTCTATATCAGTTATACCTACCACATGAGAACTAACCTCTCTTTGGGGATAACTTCTTTGAAGGTTTCGCTTAAAAAATAATCCTTGAATATTTAGAGATTCGACTTCTATTTTCTTTTCTTCACTTATATGTCGAACAATCTCAACATGACCTTTTTTCTTTAGAATTCTTTGTATCTTTTCTTCAGTAATTGGAAATATGGAACCTAAAACTTTAATCTGATTACTGCTTGGATTAAAAAGCCTTAAATCAGCAATAACTGTGTAACCAGTAACATCTACTGCCAATAATCTATCATTTCTATCTAGAATTTTCCCTCTTTTAGAAAGGATATGACTTTCCAGGGCAATTCTTGAATCAAGTTGTTTTTTTATGAAATCATCCTGAAAAACTTGAATGTATAACAGTCTAGAAAGTAAGAGTAAAAAGCAAGCAAGGAAAACAAGCTGGATAAAGAAAGACCTTCCAGAATAATTTACTACTCCAGAATTCATTCAATAATAATTTAGTCTAATTGGGTTCTGACAAAAGAAGGAATATCAAGAAACTCTTCTTCCTTTTTTTCCTTTTTCTTTTTATCTGGAACCTTTTCAATAGAAGGTGGATTTTCTAAAAGTTGTTTTGCTGCATCGCTTAAAGGTAAAGGAACTCTTTCTGAAGACTCTTTTACCTTTGCAGTTGAGATATTTATTGCCTTATGAGCAGATCCCACAGCACCCAAACCAGTAGCTATAACTGTGACCTTTAATTCATTCCCCACTTTTTCATCAATTACCGTACCAGTGACAATAATTGCATCTTTGTCTGCAAAGTTTTCTATACAATCACCCACTGCTCTAATTTCTCCTAAAGTGATTTCAGTACCAGCCGTAATATTTACTAGCACCCCTTTTGCATCCTTAAGACTGATATCTTCTAACAATTTACTTTCTACTGCTTTCTCTGCTGCAATTCGTGCTCTATCAGGTCCTGAGCCAATGCCTGTTCCCATCATTGCTGTTCCTCTTTCTGACATCACAGTTTTTACATCAGCAAAATCCACATTTATTAACCCAGGGCACATGATAATGTCTGATATTCCTCTAACGGCTCCTGCTAAGACATCATTAGCCTCTTTAAAAGCTTCTATCATTGCACAATCTTCTCCTAAAACTTCAAGCAGCTTCTGGTTGGGTATTGTAATAAGAGAATCTACTTCCTCAACTAGCTCCTTTATGCCTTCTTTTGCAATGTTCATTCGCTTTGATCCTTCAAGCTCAAATGGTTTAGTCACAACAGCGACGGTTAATATGCCTAACTCTTTAGCAACTTGAGCAACAATTGGAGCTGCTCCAGTACCTGTTCCACCACCCATTCCAGCAGTTACAAATACCATATCCGTGCCTTTCAACATTTCTCTCAATCTATCCCTATCTTCTAGTGCAGCTTCTCTGCCTATATCAGGATTAGCTCCAGCACCTAAGCCATCAGTAATTTCTATTCCAAGAATGAATTTGTTGGGTGCTTTATTTTTATCTAATGCTTGTTTGTCAGTATTGATTGATATGAAATCAGCACCATTGATACCCCCTTCAACCATATGTTGAACGGCATTCCCTCCACCGCCTCCTACTCCAATAACTTTAATAACCGCATTGCCCTTATTTTCTTCGACTATTTCCCATTCACTCATTTACTTTCTCCTCAATATTTTTAAAGATTTCCTCCGAACCACCTTGATAATCTATTTAATATATTTTTGTCCCGATGGATGTAGTTCATATGATCCTCTTGCATTTGTTTATGACCATAAAGTAGCAGCCCAACTGAAGTGGCATAAACAGGATTGTGGATGACTTCATTAAATCCGCCTACAGTATTAGGAGAACCTAATCTAACCGGGGCATGAAAAACTTCTTCTGCAAGTTCCACTGCCCCTTCAACTTTGGCAGCTCCTCCAGTAAGAACGACACCGGCAGGAATTAAAGATTCAAAACCGCTTAAACTTAGTTTCTGTTGAGCCATGCTGAAAATCTCTACATACCTTCGTTCAAGAACATCTGCTAATGATTGTCTTGATAGTTCTCTTTCTGGTCTTCCTCCCATACCAGGCACCATCATCATTTCATCAGATTTAGTTAAGGAACTAACAGCGCATCCGTATCTTTGTTTTATATCTTCAGCTTGAGAAGGAGGTGTTCTTAAAGCTTCAGCAATATCATGTGTTACATGATCCCCAGCTATAGGAATTACATCTGTATAGGAGATAGAGCCATCAGTGAATACAGCTGCATCAGTAGTCCCACAACCAATATCTATTAAACAAACACCAAGTTCTCTTTCATCATGAGTTAAAACAGAATAACTAGAGGCTAGCTGTTCTAACACAAAAGCTTCAATATCCAACCCACATGCAGTAACGCATTTATGAATATTTTGTGAAGAGTTTTCACTACAAGTAACAAGATGTACCTTAGCTTCAAGTCGTGCACCTGCCATGCCTAATGGTTCTTTTATGCCATCTTGTTTATCTATTATGTAGTCCCGAGGTAGAACATGAAGTAGTTTCTGATCAGCTGGAATAGCCATAGCTTGTGCTGTTTCAATAACTCTGTCTACATCTCCATACTTAACTTCACCATCTTTGATTGGCACAACCCCTTCTGAGTTCAAACCTCTGATGTGACTTCCAGAAATTCCTACATAACATGAACTAATATGACATCCAGCCATAGATTCAGCTTCTTGAATTGATTTTTTTATCGCATGAGTAGTGGATTCAATATCAACAACAACTCCGTTTCTTAAGCCTCGAGAAGGTTGTGTACCCAAGCCAATTACCTCTATAGTATCTTCAGAGGTTATTTCAGCTACAACTGCTACTACTTTTGAGGTACCTATATCAAGGCCAACTAGCATTTCACTTTGATTAATTCCGCTCATACTTTCTCCTTTCTTTAACTAAAAAGAACAGAAATCCCGTTCTTGTATCTAAAATCCATGTTTCTGATATTATTAAGTTTTCCTGAGAACAGCTCGAACGAGATGAAATCCTCGAGACGTTCAAGCTGTTCCCGGAAATCCCCTTTAGTAAAAACAAGTTCTGCCCCTTTTTCTGTAGAAATTAACAGAACTCCTGCAGAGCTTAAATTTACCTCTTTTATAGTATCGTTATACCTATTTAACTGATTTTGAATCTGCCTGGAAATATCAAGAAGAAGAAACTTTTCGGATTCTTTTCCTTTTAAAACAACCAAATGCACAGAAGAATTATTACTTGTAGGGTTAATCAACATTCCAGAATGAGTTAAATAGTTTTTTTCACCCCACTTAGCAATTGGTTGGTGTTCTCTAATGTTGATGTCATAGCGATTAGGCCATCTTTTTTTACTTTGAAAAGCATATACCCAAGTGTTTTTATAGAGTTCATTAGTTAAGAGGCTAAAATCTAATTCTTCATCGCTTAACAAATTCAAGAACTTTTCTCTTATTAGCTCGGGGTTTGACAAAATTTTATGCTCTGAAGAGATAGAAATATTGATATCACTCAAATTTTTTTCTTCCATTTGATTTGAACACCCTAAAGATAGAAAAAGAAATATGATAAGAGCTAATTTCATTTTTTTGAGCTTTCCTTTGTAATGAGTATTTGATCACTCAAACTTGGCGAGCGCATACCTAACTTTTCAGTAGCAACTTTTCTGATAGTTAATTGATTTCTAAAATACTCGACTTCGTTTAATAAAAGATTAAATTTGAATGAAAGGCTTTCGTATTTATTATTAACTTTATCCTTTTCAGAGAAAGTTACGCGGAAATCATAAACCTGAGCAACTAAGTAAATTGAACTAACCATAATTCCAAAAACAAGACTTGAAATAATTGTATTTTTTGTTATTTGCAACATTTTAAGCAACCCTCTCCACAACCCTCAAAATAGCGCTTCTACTTCTGGGATTTCTTAGTACCTCTTCGGGGCTAGGCTTAAAATGCTTAGGTCCTAACTTTTTAAAAGAAAAATTTTGTCCCTCAAGACTTTTCCCTTGTACAAATCTTTTTACAATCCTATCTTCTAGAGAGTGGAAACTTATCACAGCCAATCTTCCCCCTTCCTTTAGAAGCTTCCCAGCTGATACAAGTAGACTTTGCAATTCCTGTAACTCTGAATTTACTTCCATCCTAATAGCTCTAAAAACATTAGTAGCAGGATGTTTTTTAGATCTCCTTGGCTTTGAAGCAAGAATAACCTCAGATAAACGCTTGGTAGTATTTATTGGACTTAGCTCTCTTTCTCTGCAGATGGAGTCAGATATTTTTCTTGAATGGCGTTCTTCTCCTACTTCCCATAGCACTTTAGCTATCTCTTCCTTGGTTGACTTGTTTATCCAAGTTTCAGCTGAAACTTTATCAGACTGACTCATTCTCATATCCAAAGGGCCGTTAAGCTGAAAACTAAAACCTCTTTTGGGATTATCAAGTTGACTAGAAGAGATTCCTAAATCTACTAAAATGCCATCCAAGCTCTTAGGATCAAAATGATTTTGAATATTTCCGAATTTATCATTAATAAAAGAAAATCTTTTATCATTTTCTAAGACTTCATTTATTTTCAATAGAGATTCTGGGTCTCTATCTATTCCTGTCAGCTTTGCTTCAGAATCTAGTTTTTTTAAGATAGCAAAGGAATGTCCTCCTAAACCAAAAGTGCAGTCGACATAATTGCCTTTTTTGTCCGCAATGAGGTTTGTGATAACTTGATCTACCATAACAGCCTCATGGACTCCATGATCCCTCAAAAGGGGATCTCCTCTAAAGAAGGAGGTAGATCTGAGAGTAAATCTTCTCCTTCAACTTGTAATCCGGATTCTTTCATTTTCCAGTTATCTAAATTCCATAATTCGAATTTTGAACCCATTCCTATAAGAGCTACCTGTTTTTTTGTCTGAAGCCCCGCAAAGTCCCTTAATAACTGAGGAATTAGTAATAACATTCTTTCTGAAACTTCAAAGTCAGTCACAGCTGCATTTCCTAAGATTTTCCATTGCATAGCCCTAGCCTTTTGATTTAATCCACCTAAGGCTTCAAACTTAGATGCAATTTCTTTCCATAACCTTCCAGGATAGATAAGCAAAGAAGGATATTGAGGGTCCTTGGTCACTGCTATGGTGCCTTCGCAGCTTTGTCTTAAAAGATCACGATACCTTGCAGGTATAACTATCCTCCCTTTTACATCTAAGGTAAGAAAGCTAGATCCATATATACTTAAAGTCACTTTTCTTTGTTTTTTTAATAAAAAAGCTAATAAAGTGTTACCTTTCAGTACACTTTTACACACTTTGACACACTTTATAAACACTTACTGGCTATTGTCAACCATTAAATGCACTTATAAATTAACCTATCTTGTCTAAACTAGAATCAGGAAAAAGCTAGAAAAAAAAATTGACGAATTTGAAGGTTGAGCTGGCCTGTAAGCCGGGTTCTGTCTAGGATAATCATTCATCTAGGCTCTACGTCACCGAAGAGCTCAAGCAACCTACCCGGGTTCAGTGAGGGCACACTATAGAACCTCTATTTGGTCTTGCTCCAGAAGGGGTTTGCATTGCCGAAGATGTTGCCAACTAAGCGGTGCGCTCTTACCGCACCATTTCACCCTTACCTAAAATATTTAGGCGGTATTTTTTCTGTTGCACTTTCCGTAGGCTCACGCCTCCCAGGTATTACCTGGCTTCTTGCCCTTAGGAGCCCGGACTTTCCTCTCTCTATAAAGAGCGATTATCAAGCCAGCTCTAGCGAAGTATATACTTTTAAAAGATGAAAAATTAATTTTCTTTGAGTAAGAGCTTATAAAGCGAATTCTTTTTTATACCAAAAGATTTAGAAGCTAGGTTAAGCGCTTCATTTTTTTTCATGCTTTTTAAGAGAACTTGAATTACTTTTTTTTGTTCTTTGTTTAAAAAGTCATCTGATATAGTTTTTTTACTACCGGCTATGACTAAAACAAATTCTCCTCTCAGGGCATTCTTTTGTGAAGATAATTCCTCTATTACTTCAATTACACTTCCTCTATAGAAGCTTTCATGTAACTTTGTCATCTCCCTTGCAATGAAAATTTCTCTATTCGGGTTTATTTCAGCTAAGGCCTTTAAAAAACCAAGAATTCTCAATTTAGTTTCAAAAATTATTGAGGTCTTATTAGACACAGCTAATTTTTCTAAAAAGGTTTCAAGGGCTTTCTTTTTCTTAGGTGGAAAACCATAGAAACTAAATTGATCTAAAGGCATTCCAGAAACGCTTAAAGCAGCTATTAAGGAAGAAGGACCTGGAATAGGTATCACTTTTATACCTTCTTCGAGAGCTCTATTAACTAGTAAATAACCTGGATCTGAAATGAGAGGAGTACCAGCATCACTTATTAAACCAACATCCTCTCCTGACTTTAAAGTAGAAATTAAAAAATTTAATTTACTCCCTTCTGAATACTTATGGTAAGAAACTAATGGTGTGCTTAAGTTGTACTTTTTCAAGAGTTTTTTTGAGTTTTTAGTATTTTCAGCAGCACATAAATGAACTTTACCTAAAGTCATTAAGCCTCTCCTGGAAATATCTTCTAAGTTTCCTATTGGTGTAGCCACTATATACAAGGCCCCAAATTTAGTATTCTTAGTCATAGTGAGTTATTTCTATAAATTTTTAATAATTAGTGCAAATTTAATCTTGTTCGTAGGTTGCAGTACTAATATCCCTAATAATACATTCGATTCAAATAAAGTCATTGCAATTGAGAAACCAGAGATTTCTTATGACCCAACAAAACTTCCTGAGAGTATTAATGTTTTACTCTTTGATATTGAGGGTCTTAAAGAGAAAGAGTTCATAAGCGGCCTATCAGTTAATTATTATTATTTTAAGAAACAAATAAATTACTCCCCACAAATAAGCTTTATAAATATTGACGAATTCAATAAAAGTAATTGTGATTTAAAGCAGAGGCATAAGACCACTTTAATTGTTTTTTTAACAGATGAATTGTGGGGTAGTTTAGATAATGTTTGCCTAAATAATATTTTTAAACTTAAAACAGTTTTAATAGATGCAGCTGATTTTCCTAGAACTAATCAGCAATCTCACGTTGTATTAAATTTAAATAAGAAAAAGGAATATAGAAGTCTTCTGGAGCACGCAAAAAACAATGGAAGTAACAATGTTTTAATAATTGATGAAGAAGAAACCTCCGATAAGACTATTCTAAGTGAAATCTGGAGAGAATTAGATGGCAATGTTCTAGGTTCTTATACATCCTCTAATAAATCATCACAAAACTTACTTTCAAATATCTTACTTATTGAAAGCAGTAAAGAGAGATCCAGGAAGCTTTCAAGAGCTCTGTCTACTTCTCTAGAAACTTTTCCTAGGAGAAGAAAAGATATAGATTCAATTATTCTGTCCGTATCATTAGCGCGAGCTAGGAGTTTGAAGCCCGAATTAGAATATAATTTTGGTGAATCTCTTTCTGTTTACCTTTTTCCTGATTGGGATAATGAAACTTTCTATCTACAAAAGGAGCTGGACTTAGAGGGAATAGCGCTTATAGACTTTCCTTGGATGTTGAACTCTAAAGCTACTTTTATTCCGGAACTGCCAAGTAAAAGAAGCAGGGATTTTGCTTCTGGATTCGATGCTTATGATATTGCGCTTTTAATCAGTAACCCTTCAAGCTCGAATTATTTTAAATATATTGGCATGACAGGAGAATTAGTTTACAAAAACGGAAAATTAGCTAGGAAATCTTTAAAGGCAGAAATACAAAAAGGTTTTTTCAAATTAATAGGGTATTAAGCTACAAAGAGCGTATTTCTCTTTCTAATTCGGTCAGACTTCTAATAAAAGGGTCTCGGGTAAAAACTTTCTTCATGTACCCATTTACAGGTTTGTTTTTAGCATTATTAGGAATTTCTATTCCAACCTGAGGAAGTCTCCATAATATGGGGGCAATACAACAATCAACCAAAGAAAATTCTTCATTCATAAAAAAGGGCTTTTCTTTAAAAATTGGATTAGCTGCAACTATTAAAGCTTTTAACTGCTTTTTGAGTTTTTTCTCTTCAGCTTCCTTAAGTTTTTCATCAACTAACCGATCAAATATGCTACACCAATCATTAGCTATCCTTTTTATATATAAACGAATGTTAGCTCTTGCTACTGGGTATACGGGAAGTAAAGGGGGATGTGGAAATCTTTCATCTAAATACTCCATTAATGTAACTGAATCATATAAACAAACATCTCTATCAACCAACACAGGCAAAGTCGAATAAGGGCTCACTTCTAGGATCTCAGCGTTTATATTATTTTTATCTGTATCAATAATTTCTGAAGAAATACCCTTTTCTTCTAAAACTATTCTTACCCTTTGGCAATAATGGTCAGTGGGATCTGAAAATAGAGCCATAGAAGTTCTTTTATTTAGTGAAACCATATGTTTAAAACCTTATTTAGTTAATGTATATCCTTTTTAAATTCTCTATAAAGAAGAAAACTAAGCATAGTAAAAATTAAGAGATAGAGAATAACAAATTTTCCAATATATTTTCTTTCTTCTCTAATTGGATCTGACATGTAGGAAAGGAAGTTAGTTAAATCTTTCATACTTGCTTGAAATTGTTCAGATGTCATCTGTCCTTCTTGTTCTA